>CANCCE010000052.1 GCA_947374505.1 Comamonadaceae bacterium
CAGACGTGCGTGATGAAGAACTGTCTGGCTTGTCGTCGTTGCTAGGTTCCTGATGGTCTCGATTCATGCTCTGCACGATCGCACGCCGGCTGATTGCTAAACGCTGCTGTGGCGTCAGATTCATTCTGCGGCCTCGCGCAGGGCGCGTAAATCGCTGTTCAGCTGCGACTTGAATTCAGTGAAGCTGTCACTCTGGCGGGATGTCCTGGCTTTTGAAAAAGCCAGCAGTGTCAGCAACAGGACCGCGCCAGGAAGTGCCACCAAGACCCAGTGGAATTGATTCAGTACGCCCAGCATGAGAGCGATGCCAGAAAAAAGAACAAACACCAGAGCCCCCGCCGCGACAAGCACCCAAGCCAACCCACGCGTGACCCAATCCGTCGCCAATCCGGAGGTCTCCTGGGTGATCAGTTCGGCATAAGCCGCAACGTGATCAGCAATGAGATCGGGGCGTTTGATGAGCGTAGCAAAGAGTGGGTGGAGCATAAATGGGTTGCCGTGGGCGAAGGTGGATTAATAACGCTTGTTGCTCCGTGCGGCGGCCACCAGCAACGCGACTGCGGCACCTACAGCGGCGGCAATCAGCACCGAACGCATCGGCTGCTCACTGACATATTTGGTCGTCACATCAGTGTATCGAGCCAATGATTCTTGGGCTTTGTGCTTGGCTTCGGTGGCCATGTCCATGCTTTGACGTGCCAGCTTTTGGGCTGTGTCGGCCAATTTGTCGACCATCGGGTCGACGCTTCCGCGCAACTCCCGGATTTTGCCTTCAGCCTGGTCGAGGGCTTCCTTGGCATAGTTGCGAGTGAGTTCTGTCGCTTGAACAGTGGCCTGGAGGGCCTCATCACGGGTATTGCGTGCGGTTTGTGTGCCGGAATTATTGGCGGTCATGGTGGATCCTTTGGAATGATTGACGAAGCAAATTGGCTTCAGCGTCGGGAAGTTTTTTCGGACGACGTCTGCATTCCAGTTTAGGGAGCTCTTGTGATGAGCTTCATCGGTTAGCCACGGGTCGCTTTGTCAGGGCAAGCGGCGAAGCCCTGTAGGACATGAGCTTGCCAGCCCGTTAATAGCGCATCTAATGCGTCTTTGGCAAGTTGGCGTGTATGTGCGTGCCCTTGCCTGGGCTGGATTCAATGACCAAATGCCCACCAGCTGCCTCGACACGATGTCGCATACCGTTCAGTCCGTGGCTGGTGGCGGCAACAGTCTCGATATCAAAACCCCGGCCGTTGTCGCTGACTTCGATGATGACGTGGTCATCGTTGTTGCGCAGCGTGATGTCTGCATGCGTGGCGTTGGCGTATTTACTCATGTTCGTGAGGGACTCCTGGACCAGCCGGTAGACCGTGAGTTGCGCCGAGCCACCCAATTCAACCTGCGCCAGCGCCGTCTTTATCTCAATACCAGATTGTTCAGCAAACTCACGCGTGAGAATTTCAAGTGATGCGACCAGGCCCAAGTGGGACAGAGAGGAGGGTCGCAAGTCTTCGACTATGCGTCGCTTGAGCGATATGCCGCTATTGAGCGTGCTGATCAGGTGTTCAATACGTTCGTTTGCTTCCGGCATGCTGTTACCCAAGCGAGACCGGATACGCGCGACATCCAACTTGGCCGCTGTCAAGAGTGCGCCGAGTTCATCGTGCAACTCACGCGCTAAGTGACCTCGTTCATCTTCTCGAACTTCCTGAAGGTATGTAGCGAGCTTTGCCAGTTTAGCGGTGCGTTCTCGTACTTGGGCTTCGAGTCGGTCGCGCTCGTTTTGCAACGCTAGTGTCTCTCTCGTGCTGGAGATCAGTAGGGCTTGGGTTTGCAAAAGGTACATATAAAAAGCCAGTAGTCCGGCCAGGGTGATGACGGCAATACCGATGCGCGAGAGCAGCAGAGAATGGTTAATCTGCTGGTGCGCAGCTTCCATTTTCAACCGGCTGGAGTCCATGAGTTTTTGAGACTGAAGCCGGACTGCATCCATGTGTTGTTTGCCGATGTCCGTGGTCAAAATGAACTTCCACGCGTCATCGTTGCCGATTTTTCGCATGCGCACACTCAAATCGTTTTCACTTTGCTTTCGGCTGATGTACAGCGCCATCAATTCGAACTCGGCCAAATCATCTGGCTGGTCGGCCAACAACTGGCGAAGTTGCAGCAGCTCTTTTCCGAGTTCAGCACGGGCGCTGTCGTAGGGTTGCAGGTATTTTTCATCGCCAGTGAGCAAAAAGCCGCGCGTGCCTGTCTCGGCGTCCAGTACGGTTTGCATCAACTGGCCGACTGACTGGCGCGCCAGTTCGGCGTATTCGATTCTCTGAGTGGCTTGCGTGGAAGCGTGAAAACTGGCTTCATTGATCGCGATCAATATGGCCGCTCCAAGGATGGCGAGCGGCAAGCTGATCACCATTTTTGGCATTGATAACTGCTTCAACGGGTGCTCCAATTCAATATCAGTGAATTATTCGTCAATAATGGAAGATTGCGGAAATTTAAATATTTATCTAATGATCAGCTTAATAATGCACCACACTGCCGCTCACAATAGCCTTACAGGAAAGACCATAAAATGATAAAAATAGGTATTGTTGATGATCATGCAATCGTTCGCTCAGGACTCAAGCAATTTTTCTCAGACCATGTCGATCTGAGGGTGGTGGGCGAAGCTGCCAGTGGCCGTGAAGCGATTGATCTTGTCCGCAACGTCGAATTGGATATCCTGGTGATGGACTTGTCTATGCCAGGGCAAAGCGGTATCGACGCATTGGCCATGATCCGCGCCAAAGCACCTGATGTCGGCATTCTCATTTTGAGTGGCTATCCGGAAGAACATTACGCAGTGAACCTGATTCGTCAAGGTGCCAGTGGCTACTTGAATAAAGAGTGCGATCCGACGGAGATCGTTAATGCTATTCGCGTCATTTCGCTCGGCAAGCGCTACATCACGCCGGGCGTCGCGGAGTTGCTTGCACAGCAACTCAATCGTCCCCACGATATCGCGGCGCATGAACAATTGTCAGAGCGTGAATTTCAAGTTTTCCTGAAACTTGCCAAGGGCGAAACAGCCGGCGACATCGCCAAGGCACTTTCTTTGAGTGTCAAAACGGTGAGCACCTACCGCACGCGTGTGATGGAAAAAATGAGCTTGTCATCTAACAGCGATCTGACTTATTACGCGCTCAAAAATAAGCTGATCGACTGACGACACTAGTCCTTGGCGTGCTGGCACTGGTCTAGGCAGTAAGTCACCAAGTCGTCAATTTCATTCGACTTGTCGAACACCGCATCCACACCCAACTGGGCGCAGCGCTGTCGAATGTCAGCAGTGGCGTAGTTGCTCAACACAATGACTTTTTGGGCTGGCTTGCGGTTTTTACAGGCATCGAGAACGCCCAGCCCGGTGCCTTGCCGAAGAAACAAATCAACGATAGCCAAATTCCACTCATCCTGATGTTGGGTGAGCCACTCACGACCCTCTAGCTCTGTTTCCGCCGTTCCAACGGCCTGAACGCAGGTTAGTTCTTCGAGTGTCCCAATCAGGTTCTCCCGGATCGTGGCGTTGTCTTCGACGATAAATGTCTTCAATCTCACTTGAGTTCCATGAGTCGAGGCGGCTGGTTTTCAGCGCACTTCCATTATTTAATGAGCTCTTGCAACGAGCCTAGGGGTAATTCGCGTTTCGTAATGTATCACTGATGAATTCTGACAGTGACTCAGCGACGAAGGTGTAGGGCAACTCCTACAGTTTTAAATATGTTGCAAAAATAATAAATATTTCGCTCTACAGTAACGCTGGCAGTGCCGAGATTTAAAACTCTAAGGTCGAGTTTCAATGATCCATGGCTGGTTTAATGAACGCCGCAAACCTTGCAATCGGATTGTCTTCGCACTGCCATTTCTGTCCAGCTCATATGCCGCGCATCCACCATCATGAGTTTGCCGGTCAAGGAACCACCAATGCCACACAACAACTTCAGCGCTTCGGCCGCTTGCATACTGCCAACGATACCCACCAGGGGTGCAAAGACGCCCATGGTGGCGCAGTTGGTTTCCTCGGGTGCATCAGCCTCAGGAAACAGACAGGCATAGCAGGGGGACGTTGTCTGGCGCGAATCAAACACCGACACCTGACCATCAAATTGCAGAGCCGCCCCAGAGACCAGTGGTTTTGCATGCAGCACACAGGCCCTGTTGATGGCGTGGCGAGTTTGAAAATTGTCGGTACAGTCGAGTACCACATCAGCTTGTTGCACCCACTGGTTGAGCAGTTCGTCATCTGCTCGATGTGTCACCGCGGTGACCTGCACGTCGGGGTTGATCTGGGCAATGGCCTCGGCGATTGACCGTGCTTTGAATTGGCCAATGCGCGCCATGGTGTGCGCAATCTGCCGTTGCAGATTGGTGGCCTCAACGCAGTCATGGTCAACCACTGTGATGTGCCCCACACCCGCACTGCCTAGATAAAGTGCGGCGGGAGAACCCAGCCCGCCCGCGCCGATGATCAGCGCATGAGAACCCAGCAGCCGAGATTGCCCGTCAATGCCAATGTCATCCAGCAGAATATGGCGGGAGTAACGCAGTAGCTGGGAGTCGTTCATAGCGGCAGAGCAATCACCAGAGGCCACTGCTTCTCAAGCGGCACTTAGTTTTCTTTCTTCTCTTCCTTGCGTTCAACCATGGTCTTGCTGACCACCACAGGACTGCCTTTGAGCTGATTGATGGCCTGAATCAGTGGAAAATCCTTGGCACTACCAAATTCCGGTGGCCGGCGTTGTTCAGGCGTCTTGCGGGACTCTTCTTCTAGGCGTTTCAGGGCTTCTTCACGGGCTTTTTCGCGGCCGGGGTCTTTCACTTCAGCGCCTTGGCCACTGTTGAGGTGTTTTTCCAAATCGGCTTCACGTGTGCGGAGCGCCGCAAATGGACTGCCTTCCAGGGTTTCATCGATCATCACGTCAGGAACAATGCCTTTGGCCTGAATCGACTTGCCGCTCGGGGTGAAGTAACGTGCTGTGGTGAGCTTCAGGCCGGTGTCAGGGCCGAGTGGACGCACCGTCTGGACCGAGCCCTTGCCAAAGGTTTGGTTGCCCATGATGGTGGCGCGTTTGTAGTCTTGCAGGGCGCCGGCCACGATCTCGCTGGCTGACGCAGAGCCTTCATTGACCAACACGACCAGCGGCACAGTTTTCAAGGCGGCCGGGAGTCGTTTGAGCGGATCAGCGCCGCGACGAGCATAAAACTCTGGCGAGGCCTTGTAGGTGAATTTGCTTTCAGCCAGCTGGCCGTTGGTCGAGACCACGGTGACATTTTCTGGCAAGAATGCGGCAGAGACAGCCACCGCCGCGTCGAGCAAACCACCGGGGTCATTGCGCAGATCAAGCACCAAGCCCTTGAGGTTGGGTTCTTGCTTATAGATTTGCTCAATCTTGGTGGCGAAATCTTCAACCGTGCGTTCCTGGAACTGACTCAGACGAATCCAAGCGTAACCAGGCTCGATGATTTTGCTGCGAACCGATTGGGTGCGGATTTCTTCACGGGTGATGGAGACCGGAAAAGTGCGATTTTCGTCTTTGCGGAAGATCGTCAGCATCACTTTGGTCTGTGGCTCACCGCGCATTTTTTTGACCGCATCGTTCAGGCTCATCCCTTTGACAACGCTGTCATCAATCTTGGTGATCAGATCGTTGGGCTTGAGTCCGGCCCGGTCTGCGGGAGACCCTTCAATCGGCGATACCACCTTGACGAGGCCGTCTTCCTGGCTGATCTCAATGCCAACGCCAACGAACCGGCCGCTGGTGCCTTCGCGGAATTCCTTGAAGGACTTCTTGTCGAAATATACCGAATGAGGATCCAAGCTGGCGACCATGCCTGCAATAGCATCGGTGATGAGCTTTTTCTCGTCCACCGGCTCAACATAGTCGCTCTTGACCATGCCAAAAACAGCGGCCAGTTGCTGCAACTCTTCAAGTGGCAGCGGCGACATTCCGCCTCGCGCTACCGCCTGAAGTTGCACGGTGGTCAATGCGCCTGCAACGGCGCCGACAGAAATCCAGCCTGCTATCTTGAGTTTTTGACCCATAAAAAAACACCTTCTTTGGCCTTGTCCTCAAGGCGTTACAACATGTGCTGAACAGGCCCCCGGCAAGAATGTCAAGCAATATACACCTTGGAGGAAACCCCTGCTAAACAGTTCCACAGCAAACCTGACAATCGCCAAAATAGTCCGTCAAAACCGCATGACTTTACAAAGTCAATACAGGTTTTCAAGGGTTCGAGCTGGTGAGATCAGCTTTTGCCCTGCGCTGCTACCGCAGCCGCCGCCTTGGCGATGGCCTCGGTGTCGCCTAGGTAATAGTGGCGAATCGGTTTGAGTTCGGCGTCCAGTTCATACACCAGCGGTATGCCATTCGGAATGTTCAGGCCAACGATGTCCTCAGCGGACATGTTGTCCAAGTACTTGACCAGCGCCCGGATGGAATTGCCGTGGGCCGCCATCACGATGCGCTTGCCGGCTTTGATGGCGGGCGCGATCGATTCGGTCCAAAGCGGCATGACCCGAGCCACCGTGTCTTGCAGGCACTCTGTCAGCGGCACTTGTTCAGGGGTCAGTTTGGCGTAACGCGGGTCACTGCGTTCGCAACGCTCGTCGTCCTGTGTCAGGGCCGGTGGTGGTACGTCGTAGCTGCGGCGCCATGCCAACACCTGCGCGTCGCCGTATTTTTTGGCGGTTTCAGCTTTGTTGAGCCCTTGTAAAGCACCGTAATGGCGCTCGTTCAGGCGCCAGCTGTGGACCACGGGCAGCCAGGTCCTGTCCATCTCGTCGAGTACGTGCCAGAGGGTGCGGGTCGCCCGCTTGAGCACGCTGGTGTAAGCCACATCGAACTCGTAATTCTCGTTTTTGAGCAATTTGCCAGCACTCAGCGCTTGAGCAATGCCGGTCGGCGTCAGGTCGACGTCGGCCCAGCCGGTGAAGCGGTTTTCAAGATTCCAGGTGGACTCGCCGTGGCGGATAAGCACTAATTTGTACATGAATGGGGGCTAGAAAAAGTCAGGTTGCAGGGGTTTGGCAGCAGGTGCGCTGCACAAGGCTCAGCCTGCATTCTAAAATCACTGCTTAACTGCCCAACGGCGCAACACTCAAAAGGTTCAAAAGTGAAATTTCTGATCGACAACTGGATGCTCATTTCCGTGGCGCTGACTGCGGGTGGTTTGCTGGTTTGGCCGCTGATTGCCAGCAGTGCGGCCGCTGGAAGCCTCAGCCCTGCGGGTGCCGTGCAATTGATCAACCGCGAAAAAGCGGTGGTCATTGATGTCGGTGAAGCCGATGAATTTTCAGCCGGCCATGTCGCCAATTCGAAGAATATTCCTTTTGGACAGCTTGAAGACAAATTGTCCGCCACGGTCAAGAACAAGACATTGCCGGTGATTTTTCTGTGTGCCTCCGGTGCTCGCGCAGGTCGCGCCGTAGCGGTCGCCAAAAAATTGGGTTACGACCAGGCCCAGAGCCTGAGCGGCGGACTCAAAGCCTGGCGTGAAGCTAACTTGCCGGTTCAAAAGGCATGAACATGCAAGTCGTCAAAATTTACACCACGGGTTCTTGCCCTTATTGCATCCAGGCCAAGGCGCTCTTGAGGCAGCGCGGCGTGGTTGAGCTCGATGAAGTCCGCGTCGACATGCTGGCGGGCGAACGCGAAAAAATGATGCAGATCACCGGACGCCGGACTGTGCCCCAAATCTTCATTGGCAGCACCCATGTGGGCGGCTGCGACGATCTGGTGGCGCTGGATGGCCGCGGCGGTCTGCTGCCACTGCTCAACGAAGCCTGATTTTTGCGCAGATCGTCCGGAGATAATCCTTCAGCTTGCGCGGCCTTCACAGGCCGCAGGCATTCCTTTTTTAGTTTGTTGAAAGTGCACCATGGCCGAAGCCAATCTTGACCCTGTTTTCCAGATTCAGCGTGTTTACCTCAAAGACATCTCGCTCGAGCAGCCCAATTCCCCCGGCATCCTGCTCGACCCAGAGCAGCCAAGTGTTGACATTCAGTTGGGTGTTGAAACCTCGCCTGTCACCGACGGTCTTTTTGAAGTGACCGTGACCGCCACCGTGCACACCAAAATCAATGACAAGACGGTTTTTCTGGTGGAAGCCAAGCAAGCAGGCATCTTTGAAGTGCGCAACGTAGAGGCCGAGCAGCTCGGTTCTATTCTCGGCATCGCCTGCCCGCAAATCGTCTACCCCTACCTGCGCGGCAACGTCGCTGATGTGATTCAACGCGGTGGTTTTCCGCCTGTTCATCTGGCTGAAATCAACTTCCAGGCGATGTTTCTGCAACAACAAGCCGATGCAGCCGCCCAAGTCGCTCAGGCCGCACCACAGATCATTGTTTAAGTTTTGATCCATTTTTCACGGTTGAAACGTCGCGCGCTTGCAGGGCAGGGCACGGCATGAAAATGCTTGTCATTGGCGCTGGCGCCTGGGGTACGGCACTGGCTGTGTCGGCCAGTCTCAAATCGGTGTCGGGACAAGCGGCCCATGAGGTGTCGCTGTGGGCCCGCAACGCGGCTCTGGTCGAGGCGGTTCAGTCAACACGGCAGAACCAGCGCTATTTGCCAGGCATCACGTTAGACCCAGGCCTGCAGGTGCTGGGCGGCTCTGATGTCTCCTTAGAGGCCGCTCTCGCAGGCCAAGACCTGATTGTCATCGCCACACCAATCGCAGGCGTGCGCAGCGTTTTCCAGCGTTTGCAGCAAGCCAAGGTGCGCGTGCCGGTGGCTTGGCTGAGCAAGGGCTTTGAGGCGCCGTTGGGCGGTGCTGCGGTCTTACCGGGTGTTGGTTTGCTGGTCCACGAGATCCGCGCGCAAGTCGCCCCTGACTTGTTAACGGGCGTGCTGAGCGGCCCCAGTTTTGCGCGTGAAGTGGCCGCCGGTCAACCGACGGCCTTGGTTGCTGCCAGTGAACATGCCGATGTGCGGGCGGCGCTGGTCGATGCTTTTCACAGCGACACCTTGCGGGTCTACGCGAGCGACGACATCATCGGCGTGGAAGTCGGAGGTGCGGTTAAAAACGTGCTGGCCATCGCGACCGGTTTTTGCGATGGCTTGAAGCTCGGTCTGAATGCTCGCGCAGCGCTCATCACCCGCGGCTTGGCCGAGATGAGCCGACTCGGCGTGGCCCTTGGCGCTCAAAACGAAACATTCACCGGCTTGTCTGGTTTGGGTGATCTGGTGCTCACGGCCACCGGTGACTTGAGCCGCAATCGGCAAGTTGGTTTGTTGCTGGCGCAAGGTCAAACGCTGGCGCAGGCGGTGGCTTCATTGGGTCATGTTGCCGAAGGTGCTTATTGCGCAAGAACAGTGGTGCAACGGGCTCAGGCACTCGGCATTGAAATGCCGATTTCCGAAGCCGTCGTGGCCTTGCTGGACGGTGAAGTCACCCCCGTACAGGCCGTGGCCTCGCTGATGGAGCGTACCGCCACCGTTGAGCAGGGCTTAAATCTCTAGGTTGTCGATCAGCCGCGTCATGCCGAGTTTGGCTGCGCCCAGAACCACCAAAGGTTCAGTGCCCAGCGGCCCAGCTTGCGGGTGCGGGCTCAGCAAATCGGCGCGTTTGCGCACCGTCAGGTAATCCGGTTTCCAGCCGCGCCGCGCCAGCGCTTGCATGGCCGCAGCTTCGAGTGCGGGCAGGTCAGCTGCTTGCATTCCTTGGGCTGCCTGCCCCAAAGCTGTCAGCGCCATCGAGAGCTGCACTGCTTCAGCGCGCTCGGCTGGGCTGAGGTAGGTGTTGCGGGAAGACAAAGCCAGACCGTCATCGGCACGTTGCGTCTCACCGGTCACGATGTCGATCGGCAGGGCAAACTGCTGAACCATGCGGCGGATCACCATGACCTGCTGATAGTCCTTCTTGCCAAAGGCCGCGACGCCTTCTGGCTTGCCGGCAAACACGCAGGAAAAAAGCTTCAGCACAACGGTGCTGACGCCAATGAAAAAGCCGGGCCTGAAGTGCCCTTCCAAAATGTCTGCCAGCTCCGACGCCGGATGCACCTTGTATGTTTGCGGTTCCGGGTAAAGCTCTTTTTCACGCGGTGCAAACAGCACGTTGCAGCCGGCTTCCTTGAGGCGCTCGGCATCGGCGTCAAGCGTGCGTGGGTAACTGTCGAAGTCCTCATGCGGCGCAAACTGTAAGCGGTTGACAAAAATACTCGACACCGTGACATCGCCCAAGGCTGAGGCCTGTTTGACCAGCGCAATATGACCGTCATGCAGGTTGCCCATGGTTGGCACGAAAGCCGGACGCCGGAAAGCACTCAGGTGCTGGCGCAAGTCGGCGATGGTGTGAACGATATGCATCAAAAAATCCTAGAAGCCAAAGTGATTGAAAAGTGAGGATTGACCAAGGGACTACCAGGCGACTACCAAGCGTGTAAGGCGTCAACCGGAAAACTGCCTTCCTTGACGGCTTTGACATAGGCTTCCATGGCGCCCCGCACGTTGCCCGCATCCTCCATGAAGTTGCGCACAAAGCGTGGCATTTTTCCGAGGTTGATGCCCAGCATGTCGTGCAGCACGAGCACTTGGCCGGCGGTGTCTTTGCCTGCACCAATGCCGATGGTCGCGCAGCGCGTGAGTTCGGTGGTTAAGGCTGAAGCGACAGCGGCCGGCACCATTTCGAGCACGATCATGGCGGCCCCTGCGTCTTGCAGTTCACGCGCTTGCTGCTTCATCAGCGCGGCAGATTCATCGGTTTTGCCTTGCACCCGGTAGCCGCCCAGCGCATGCACTGTTTGCGGCGTCAGGCCGAGGTGGGCGCAGACCGGGATGCCGCGATCAACCAAGAAGCGCACGGTGTCGGTGGTCCAGCCTCCACCTTCGAGCTTGACCATGTGCGCACCGGCTTGCATGAGCACGGTGGCGCTGCGCAAAGCCTGTTCTGGCGACTCGTGGTAACTGCCGAAAGGGAGGTCGCCAATCAGCCAGGCCGTGCCGTGTGAGCGGCGCAGGCCGTTGGCCACACATTCGGTGTGATGGCGCATGGTTTCAAGCGACACACCGACGGTGCTGGTCAGTCCCTGACAGACCATGCCGAGCGAATCGCCGACCAAAATGCACTCGATGCCGGCGGCGTCAGCCACGGCGGCAAAGGTCGCGTCGTAGGCGGTCAGCATGGCTATTTTTTCGCCATGATGGTGCATCTCGCGCAAGCGCGGCAAGCTCAGGGGTTTTCGCTGAGACGGTGGTGAAGCGGGTGGCAAGGTGCCGTAGGCAGAGACCAAGTTATCGGCAGACGGTTGTGCTGTGCTTTGAGTCATTGGGGCTCCTTGAATGTGCCATGTTTAATCAGCTTCATCGATGAAAGGACGTCAGCCGGTCGCCAGCGCCCGCAATTGAGCGGCTTCAAGCTGGCGTGTAGGCCAGTCGGACGTAAATGGGGGCAAAAGCTTCAGCCTGTGTGACATCGATCAGACCCTCTTTGCATAACTCCAGCATAGCAATGAAGGTGACCACCAGCACCGGCATGCCGCGTGTGGTGTCAAACAGTTCTTCAAACTCAACAAAGCGGCTGCCTTGCAATTTGCGCAAGACGATGCTCATGTGTTCGCGTACGCTGAGTTCTTCGCGGGTGATCACATGGTGCTGCACCAAGCGCGCACGCTTGACGATGTCGCGCCAAGCGTCTTGCAGGTCAACCACGTTGACATCAGGGAACCGCGGTTGCAAGGCTTGCTCGACAAACACTTGCGCACGTAAAAAATCCCGGCCAAACTGGGGAATGCTGTTGAGTTGGTGCGCCGCCAGTTTGATCTGCTCGTACTCCAGCAGTCGCCGGACCAGCTCGGCGCGGGGGTCTTCAGCCTCTTGGCCTTCGGCGGTTTTCTTGGGCGGTAGCAACATGCGGGATTTGATCTCGATCAGCATTGCCGCCATCAGCAAATACTCGGCCGCCAGCTCCAGATTGGTCGAGCGGATTTCATCGACATAGGCCAGATATTGACGCGTCACCGCCGCCATCGGGATATCCAGAATATTGAAGTTTTGTTTGCGGATCAGGTAGAGCAGCAAGTCCAGCGGACCCTCAAAGGCCTCCAGAAAAACCTTCAGTGCATCCGGTGGGATGTAGAGGTCGTGCGGCATCGCAAACAGAGGCTCACCATACAGACGAGCCAATGCGACCTGGTCAATCACGGCCGGCATGCCGGGCATGTCTTTGAGGTTGGCCGGTAGCAGGGACTGGTCGCGGCTAGGGGGCAGATCTGCCGGTGAACCCATTATTTCCCGTTCGGGTGCAGGCCAGTTTGGTAGACGTAGGGCTGTTGCGCCACACGGGCTTCTTGGTACGCTTGTTCGACGCTGAGGTCAATCTTCTGGTCCCACAAAATGGCGCGACCTGCGCGCTGCTCAGCTTCAAGAGATGGTTTTTGGGCC
Organism: Comamonadaceae bacterium; assembly: GCA_947374505.1. GTDB lineage: Bacteria > Pseudomonadota > Gammaproteobacteria > Burkholderiales > Burkholderiaceae_C > Polaromonas. Next base: position 12,405 of record CANCCE010000052.1, read on the forward strand.
TTCAAGGTCTCAATGAATTGAGACACTTCTGAGGTGTAGTCGGGTCGGCGGAATATGGACATGTTGGATACCTTTGCCGTGCATTTTAGGGGATGACGGACTCGACCTTGGCGGGAACCAGGGCTGAGCTACACAGCCTGATGGCGGCTAAAGAAACCTTGAGAATCTGCCACGCCCCCGAACACCAGCCGCAGTTTATTTTCCACTTGGCAGTATCGCATCGGCTGTGGCACCGACCACCTTGCCGGCGACCTTGACGGTGCCGATGGCCGCGTCGCCCACCAGCCCGACCGTACCAATGGCCAATGAGGCGGCGGTGTCGACCACCGCAACGACGACACAGCCCGAGAGCATCAGCGCTGAGGCTGACAGCAGGAGTGCGAACAGTAAGGGACGGATCAGTGGGCGCATCAATGAATCCGCATGCCTGGTGTGGCGCCCGGCCAAGGTGTCAAGACGTGAATGCCGGGCTGGGTTTTTTCGTCGGCGTGGCTGGCGGCCAACACCATGCCTTCGCTGATGCCGAATTTCATTTTGCGCGGCGCGAGGTTGGCCACCAGAACGGTGAGTTGGCCGATCAACTGCTCGGGCTGGTAGGCCGACGCGATGCCGCTGAAGACATTGCGCAGTCGGCCTTCGCCAGCGTCGAGTGTCAGCCGCAAGAGCTTGGTCGAGCCTTCCACGCGCTCGCAGTTGACGATCTTGGCGATGCGCAAATCGATCTTGGTGAAGTCGTCGATGGTGATGGTTGGGGCGATGGCTTCACCGCCGGGGATCAGCGCTTCACCCACGTCTGCAACGGCATCAGTCTCGACGAGCTCTGTGCCCGCCGGTGGCTCAAACAGCGCATCGAGTTGTTTCACATCGACGCGCTGCATCAGGTGTTTGTAGTCGCCAATGACATGGCCTTGACCGAGCGGCGCGGCGGCATCGGCAAAGCGCATCGGCGGCGTTTTCAGGAAGTCTTCGACTTGCGCTGCCAGTGCCGGCAGCACTGGCTTCAGGTAGAGGCTTAACAAACGGAAAGCCTCGATGCAGACGGTGCAAACGTCGTGCAGGCGCGCTTCCATGCCTTCTTTTTTGGCCAGCTCCCAAGGCTTGTTTTGGTCCACGTAGGCGTTGACCTGATCGGCCAGCAGCATCACTTCACGTGCGGCCTTGGCAAATTCGCGGCTTTCGTATAAGGGCTCAATCATGTTGCGTTGCGCTCGCAGTGCATCAAGCAGCGTCGCACCGTCCGCCGTGATGTGGCCCAACTGGCCGCCAAAACGTTTGCTGATGAAACCCGCCGCGCGGCTGGCGATGTTGATGTATTTGCCAACCAAGTCGCTGTTGACGCGGGCCATGAAATCGTCGGCGTTGAAGTCGATGTCTTCATTGCGTGCGTTGAGCTTGGCTGCTAAGTAGTAGCGCAGCCATTCGGGGTTCATGCCGAGGCCTAGGTACTTCAGCGGATCGAGTCCGGTGCCGCGGCTCTTGCTCATTTTTTCGCCGTTGTTGACGGTCAAAAAGCCGTGCACAAAGACGTTGTTCGGCGTCTTGCGACCGCTGAACTTCAGCATCGCTGGCCAGAACAAGGTGTGAAAGGTGACGATGTCTTTGCCGATGAAGTGGTACTGCTCCAATGCTGGGTCGGCCATGTAGGCGTCGTAGTTCTCGCCGCGCTTGTCGAGCAGATTTTTCAAGGACGCGAGGTAGCCGATCGGGGCGTCCAGCCAGACATAAAAATACTTGCCGGGCGCATCAGGAATTTCGATGCCGAAGTAGGGCGCGTCACGGCTGATGTCCCAGTCGCCCAAGCCTTCGCTTTGCGTGCCGTCCGGGTTGGTACGCACCGAAAACCATTCTTTGACCTTGTTGGCGACTTCGGGTTGGAGTTTGCCGTCTTGCGTCCAGTTTTCCAGAAATTCAACACAGCGCGGGTCCGACAATTTGAAGAAAAAATGCTCAGAGCTTCTCAGTACCGGCGTCACGCCCGACAAGGCGGAGAACGGGTTGATCAAATCGGTGGGCGCATAGACCGCACCGCAGACCTCGCAGTTGTCGCCGTACTGGTCTTTGGCGTGGCATTTCGGGCATTCGCCTTTGATGAAGCGGTCCGGCAGGAACATGTTCTTTTCGGTGTCAAAGAACTG
>CANCCE010000053.1 GCA_947374505.1 Comamonadaceae bacterium
AATTGAAAGTGACATCTTTCGATGTTACCTATTTCTATCTCCATGAGCGTTTAAGGTCAGAAGACCTGGTCACACATTGCTGTGCAACCTGGCAATCGCCTTCAAACGCCCATACTTATCGGCTGTAAATTTTTAATGATCCTGACTTCACTCAGTAGCTTTTGCCACCTTGCTTTGTCGTTAGCTGTAATCAGCTGAGCCTCGAATTATATACCGGATTTTTCATCCCTGTCAAATAATTTTGAGTTTTTTATCTGCTGCTGCCGGCGCTTGTTGCTTTGCACTTCGCGTTGCCGTCATCAGCTGAGCCAGCAATCATATCACCGCTTTCATGGGTGCGCAAAGAAATTCCTAAGAAAAAATCACTTGACCGTACTCCGCGCCGACTCCCCACCTCTTTCGGCGTTGCTCGCAATGTTTGGCGTCGTCCGCTTGAATGCGGCTGCACCTTCCTGTTGCAGCTTCGTCTACGCTTACTGTCGCGTCTCGCACCTCACTGATTTATCCTTTTTTGAGAACTAAGTGCCCCTCTGCTGATGACGTTCTTGCCCTTCCATGGGCATTCCTTTGCTGCTGACGGGATAATGATCCTCTCATATGGCACTCATTACTCTTTTAGACGCTCAACTCGCTTTTGGGCACGTCGCGCTGCTGGATCATGCAGATTTTTCGCTCGAAAACAACCAACGCATCGGCTTGATCGGCCGCAACGGCACAGGCAAGTCTTCATTGCTGAAGATTTTGGCGGGCTTGGACAAGCCCGATGACGGTACTTTGCAGCTCCAGCAGAACCTGCGCATCGCCTACGTTCCTCAGGAGCCAAGCCTTGACCCGCACGCCACTGTTTTCAACGCAGCGAGCGCCGGTCTCGCGCGCACGCGCCATGTTGTAGAACAATACCTAGCTGCGGACGAGCACACTGACCTCGACGCCCTGCAGTCCGAGATTGAAGCTCTAGACGGTTGGAACTGGGAGCAACGCGTTGAAGAGACCCTTCATCGTCTGCACTTAGACAAAGATGCCATCGTTGGCTCGCTTTCAGGCGGAACCAAAAAACGCGTCGCACTGGCCCAAGCCTTGGTTGCCAAGCCGGATGTTCTATTGCTAGATGAACCCACCAACCATTTGGACCTCGATTCCATTGCTTGGCTTGAAGAACTACTGGTCAACTTCAATGGCAGCATCATCACCATCACCCATGACCGCGCCTTTCTCGACCAAGTCGCCACCGTCATCGTCGAACTCGACCGTGGCAAGTTACGCAGCTACCCGGGCAACTTTGCGCAATACCTGATCACCAAAGAAGATCAGATGGCACAGGAAGCGGTGATCAACGCCAAGGCGGACAAGCTGTTGGCACAAGAAGAGATCTGGATACGCAAAGGTGTTGAGGCCCGTCGCACGCGCAGTGTGGCGCGCATCGGCCGACTTGAGGCCTTGCGCGATACACGTTCAGCCAGACGCGATGCTGTGGGCCGCGTCAATCTGGACGTGTCCAGCGGCGAGAAAAGCGGAAAGATCGTGGCCGAATTAACCGATGTGTCCTTAAGTTTCGGCCATCCGGGCGCTGAGAAAATCATTGTTAACCGCTTCACCGGAACCTTACTGCGCGGCGACAAGATCGGTTTGCTGGGCCCGAACGGTGCCGGCAAAACAACGTTGCTCAAGCTCATCCTCGGCGAATTGCAGCCCGACGTGACGCAACCTCCCGGAAAAATTCGCCAAGGCGCTAATTTACAGGTGGCTTACTTTGACCAGATGCGCGATGCGCTGGATCTTGACGCCACGCTCGAAGACTTCATCAGCCCTGGCAGCGAATGGATCGAGATCAATGGCCAGAAAAAGCATGTCAAGAGCTATCTGACTGACTTCTTGTTCTCCCCAGCGCGCGCCAATTCCCCTGTTCGTACGCTCTCGGGCGGTGAGCGCAACCGTTTGTTACTGGCGCGCCTTTTCGCCCGCCCAGCCAACGTGCTGGTGTTGGATGAGCCCACCAACGACCTGGACATCGACACCTTAGAGTTGCTGGAAGATTTGCTGCAGAACTACGAAGGCACCGTATTTTTGGTCAGCCACGACCGGCGCTTTTTGGACAACGTGGTCACCAGCACCATCGCTTATGAGGGCACACCAGAGAACCCCGGCTTCTGGCGCGAATACGAAGGCGGTGTCACCGACTGGATCACGCAATCCAAGCGCGCGGCCCAGATCAATGGCAGCAACAAGGCGGCACCAACGGCGAAACCAGCCAGCGCCAGCAAAGCGACGCCAACTGCGCCAAAAGCTGATGCCGACGCCCCGAAGAAAAAGCTCAGCTACAAAGATCAACGCGAGTTGGAAGTTTTGCCGGCGCACATACAGCAACTTGAATCGCAGCAAAAGGCCATCGAACAGGAACTGTATGACGGCACACTCTACGCCCGCGATGCCAAGCGCGCCGCCGAACTCAACGCGCGCAACAGCAAACTGGAAGAAGACTTGATGACAGCCCTGCAGCGATGGGAAACGCTGTCGGACTAAACTCAAATCCAGTAACTCAACGTATCGCCAATCGACACCCATTCAACATGCCGCCCTCACCTGAAGCCGCGCCTGTCGCCATTCAATCCGTCTGGGGGCCCCTGAAAATACCCGTGTTCCGTATGCTGTGGTGCACTTGGCTGGCCGCCAACATTTCGATGTGGATGAATGACGTCGCGGCGGCTTGGATGATGACGTCTTTGACCACCTCGCCCATCTGGGTCGCACTGGTGCAAACGGCTTCGACTCTGCCTGTTTTCTTGTTGGGCTTGCCAAGTGGTGCGCTGGCTGACATTCTTGACCGCCGTCGTTACTTCATCATCACCCAGTTCTGGCTGGCCGGCACCGCTGTCGTCTTGTGTGTGGCGGTGCTGCTTGACATCATCACACCGCCGCTGTTGTTGGCACTGAGCTTTGCCAACGGCATTGGCTTGGCGATGCGCTGGCCGGTGTTTTCGGCGCTGATCCCGGAGGTCGTGCCCCGGCCCCAGCTACCAAGCGCCCTCGCCCTCAACGGCGTATCCATGAATGCATCGCGCATCATCGGTCCGCTGGTGGCTGGCGCCTTGATCGCAAGCGCCGGTACAGCCTATGTCTTTGTGCTGAACGCCATACTGTCCCTGTTCTCCGGATTTGTCATCATGCGCTGGCGCCGCGAACACTCGCCCAGCCCACTGGGTCGCGAACGCTTGCTCAGCGCCATGCGAGTGGGCATGCAATTCGTCAGCCAGTCGGCCCGCCTTCGCTCCGTATTTATCCGCGTTTCGCTGTTCTTTTTACACTCGACGGCACTGCTCGCGCTTTTGCCCCTGCTCGCCAGACGGCTGAACGGTGGTGACGCTGGCACCTTCACCTTGCTACTGGCCTCCATGGGTGCTGGCGCCATCACAGTCGTGATGCTGTTGCCCCGGATACGACAGTTTTTGAACGGCAACCGGCTGGTGATGGCCGGCGCCCTGCTGCAGTCCTTGGCCACCTTGATCATGGCCTTTGCCCCCAACGTTTATGTCGCTGTTCCGGCCATCTTTTTGGGGGGAATGGCTTGGCTCTGCACCGCCAATAGCTTGAGCGTAACGGCTCAGATGGCGCTGCCCGACTGGGTCCGTGCGCGCGGTATGTCGATGTATCAAATGGCGATCATGGGTGGCACCGCGCTTGGCGCCGCGCTGTGGGGTCAAGTGGCCACAGTGAGTTCTTTAACGGTGAGCCTAGTCACCGCGGCCGCGACCGGCAGCATCGCCATGTTTCTAGCGATCCGCCTCATGAAAGACTCCGGGCAGCAAGAAGACCTGACGCCATCGCGCGAGTTTAAAGTCCCGGAGGAGCAAACAGCACCACCAACTGGCCACGTTGTCGTGACCTTCGAATATCGTATAGACCCAGCCCGGGCCGCAGCGTTTGTGGCACTCATGCAGCAAAGTCGACGCAGCCGGTTGCGCCAAGGTGCCCTCAGCTGGGAGCTACTTCATGACTTGGGTGAGCCCGGACGCTACATCGAACAGGTCGTCGATGAATCTTGGACCGAGCACTTGAGACGCTTTGACCGCATCACCGCAGCCGATGTCGCGTTGCGCGACCGCAAACTGGCGTTTCATGTGGCGGCGGAGCCTCCGGTTGTCACGCGCTATGCAATGAAGGGCTCGGAACGGCCGCATCCCAGTGGCGGTGCCCGACCTTAAAAACGCTCGTGGGAGGCCAAATAGCGCCACTGACCGACGGGCAGATGCCCCAAATTGACACGGCCAATGCGCACCCGTTTGAGGCCGGTGACAAACAAACCCACCTGCTCGCACATGCGGCGAATCTGTCGCTTCTTGCCTTCTTTCAGCACAAAACGCAGTTGCTCAGGGTTTTGCCAAGACACCTGCGCGGGCTTCAGCGCCACGCCGTCCAAACTCAGGCCGTGGCACAAGCGTTTTAACTGCTCAACCGGAAACGCGCCCTGCACATTCACGGTCTCGGCACCGTAGCTCACGCGCACCAAGTACTCTTTTTCCATTTCAGAGTCTTCGCCAATCAGTTGGCGGGCCACACGGCCGTCCTGCGTCAGCACCAAAAGGCCAATGGAGTCAATGTCGAGGCGACCCGCTGGCGCCAAACCACGCAACTGTTCGTGGCCCCAGCGCATGCGACTGTTGCATTCCGTCCAACGGTTTTGCGGTTGCACCAACACCACAGCGGGCTCATGCCCGTCTTCGGCTTGGCCACTGACATAACCGACCGGTTTGTTAATCAGAATAGTGACCTGCTGGCGCTGCTGATGCTCAGCCTGCTGCGCCACTTCGATGCGATCGCTGGGCGAAACGGGCTGCCCCATCACGGCCGGCTTGCCATTCACGCGTACCCAACCCCTGTCGATCCAGTCGTCAGCTTCTCGGCGCGAGCACATGCCGAGTTCGGCCATGCGCTTGTTCAGTCGGATGGTGGCGGGGGCACCGCCGCCGGGCGATGTGCCGGACGACTCGGGCTTGGGGATACGGCGAGCGCCGGAAGGGGAGGGAGGAGTGGTCATGAACTCACCATTTTGCTACAAGACCCCTTAACCGCAACAAATAGTCTTTCTCCAATATAGAATGATTTCGCTGCGACGCATGAACGAATATGCGGCGGGTAAAAAAATTTACACCACAGGAGACACTTTCATCATGCGTATTCAGAACATACTGGGTGCCGCTGTACTGGCCACTTTAGCCAGCACCGCTTTCGCCCAACAAGCTGCAGCACCAGCCGCACCGCCCTCTTGGAAACAAGGCAGCGCAGCGGATCAAGCCTCCTCCACCTTGCACCCTTTTGCGCCGCACCTGACCGGCCGGCCTGTGAGCGAGCTGAAGATGGACAAGCTCAAACTTCCGAAGGGCTTCAAAATTGAAGTCTGGGCAGAAGGCGTGCCGGAAGCCCGCACCATGGCCTTGGGTGACAAGGGCACCGTGTTTGTGGGCAATCGCAACCTGTCGGTGGTTCACGCCATCATTGACAAAGATGGCAAGCGGGAAGTCAAAGTCCTTTTAAAGGGCATGAACACACCGAACGGCATCGTCTTTGACAAAGGGACGCTGTATGTGGCCGAGCGCAATCGCATCACGCGCTACGACAACATTGAATCCAAGCTGGACAACCCCGGCGAAGGCAAGGCGGTGATCGACAACCTGGACCCGAACAAGGCGGCTGGCCATTTCTGGAAGTACATGGTCATGGGTCCGGACGGCAAGCTGTATTTCAACATCGGCTCGCCACAAAACATCACCATGCCGACCTACAACGAGGCATCGATCCTGCGGGTTGATCCGAAGACCGGCATCATGGAAAGCTATGCTCAGGGCGTGCGCAATAGCGTCGGCATGGCCTTTCACCCTGTCACCAAGCAACTCTGGTTCACTGAGCATGGCCGTGACTGGCTGGGCACCGACTTGCCAAACGACGAGCTGAACGTGGCAACGAAAAAAGGTGAAAACTTTGGCTTTCCATACTGCCACCAAGGCGACACGCTTGATCCAGTCTATGGCGCAAACCGCACCTGCGACGAATTCAAAAAACCGGTCTTGAAACTGGGCGCGCACATCGCACCGCTGGGCTTGAAGTTCTACACCGGCAGCATGTTCCCGGCTGAATACAAGAACAGCATGTTGATTGCACAGCACGGTTCATGGAACCGCAATCCAAAGCAAGGCTATAACCTGATTCGCGTGAGTCTTGATGCCAAGGGCAAAGCCACCAAGCATGCGTTCATCGACGGCTTTCTGGAAAACGAGCAGGGTGATCCACCGATGTGGGGTCGTCCAGTTGACGTGCTGCAGATGAAAGATGGCGCCATCTTGTTTTCTGACGACTTCAACGGCATCATTTACCGTGTGAGCTACTCGAAGTAAAAACATGACATCGATCCAACCCACGCGTTCAATCAACGCGCGGCGCTGGAACACCACGGCGGCCATGAAAATGGCTGCCGTTTTTGTTCTTGCCGCACTCGCCACGCCTGCCTCTGCCGGCGTCGAAGAAGGTCGTGCCAAAGCGCAAGTCTGCATCGCCTGCCACGGTGCTGACGGTAACTCTGTCATTCCCACGATTCCGTCCATCGCCGGGCAGCCGCGTCAATTTATCGTCACGGCTCTTTACATGTTTCGCGAAGGTAGGCGCACAAACGATGCCATGGCGCCATTCGCCGCCAAGCTGAGCAATGCCGACCTGAACGATCTGGCGGCGTACTTCAATGCCCAAACAATGACCCCGCCGACAGGCCAAGCCAGCGCGGAAACGATCGCCAAAGGCCGCGCCATAACCGCCGCCAACAACTGCGTGGCCTGTCACACCGCCACGCTGGTCGGCCAGCAGCAAATGCCCAGACTGGCGGGTCAGCACAAGCCTTATTTACTGGCGCAACTCAAGGCCTTCAAGGCGGGCACACGCGGTGACTTGGACGGCACGATGACGTCAGCCGCACAAGGCTTGGTTGTAGAAGAACTCGACATGCTGGCAGACTACCTGTCGACCTTGACAGTTCCGTGAAGCGACGGTGCGCTTCGCAATGGAAAACGTTTTAAATGAGTTTGGAATAGGCATGCGATCGAAAAGAATAACCCCTCCATACAAAGCCACGAAACTCTGGCGTACTTTGAGAAAAGCATCTTGGGCATGGATGGTTGTGGGCGCTGTGCCACTTCAACTGTCAGCCCAAACGCTTGATGAAGTGGTTATTTCTGCCACCCGGTCTGAGCAACGCAGCTTTGACGCGCCGGCGGCGATCAGCGTAGTCGACCGCGAGATCATCCAGAACGCTGGGCCACAAATCAACCTCTCGGAATCTTTGAACCGGGTGCCTGGCCTGACCATTCTGAACCGGCAAAACTACGCGCAAGACTTGCAGTTGTCGATACGCGGCTTTGGCGCCCGCTCACCCTTTGGTATCCGAGGCATTCGACTGCTGATCGATGGCATTCCAGCCACCACACCGGATGGTCAGGGCCAAGGTTCCTCCATCAGTCTGCCTTCCACCGAGCGCATTGAGGTGTTGCGTGGCCCACTGGCGCTGATGTACGGAAACTCTTCAGGCGGCGTGATTCAGGCCTTTACCCGTGATGCCCCCGAAGTACCAGAGTTCACCGCGCAGGCCTACACCGGCTCGTTTGACATGCGCCGCACGGCTTGGCAATATGCCGGCCGCATCGGCGACTACGGCTTGGTCGCAGACTACAGCACCTTTGACACCAACGGCTTCCGCGACAACAGCAAGACGCAGCGCACGCAGTTCAACGGCAAGCTCAGCTTCAACCCGAACGACCAAACTCAGGTGAATGTGGTTTTCAACCAGTTTGACATGCCGCTGGCGCAAGATCCCCTAGGACTCACGGCAAAACAGTTGGATACCAATCCACAACAAGCAGGTAGCAACGCCGTCAGCGCCAGCGTGCGAAAGATCACCAGTCAAAACCAAATCGGCAGCGCCATGACTTACACGCTGGATGCCGACCGCTCTGTGACAGCGCGCGCTTACTACGGCGTGCGCGAGAACCTTCAATACCAAGCCAACAGCGCCTGGGTCGGCCTGAACCGGGACTACTACGGTGCAGGTCTGCAGTACAACGAAAAAACTTCACTGCTCGGCAGACCGGTACGCTTAGCCGCTGGTTATGAATTTGACTACTCCACTGAGCGTCGTCAAGGCGGCGGCGCCACAAACGGTCAGCAAACCTTAGGTTCTCTGACACGCAACGAAGACAACCGGTCTCAAAATAGTGACTTTTTTGTACAGGCGACCACGCTGGCAACCGACAACATATCGGTTGTCACGGGTGTGCGCTCCAGCACCGTGAGCTTCACCAGTCAAGACTATATTCCGACCCCGGTTGACGGATCGGGGGCAGTCACCTATCGGGCCAACAGCCCGGTGTTGGGCCTGACTTATCACGCCACCGATCGGCTGAACCTGTATGCCAACTACGGCAAAGGCTTTGAAACACCCACCCTAGCCGAAGTAGCCTACATCGACAATGGCGTTAGCACGCCAACAGCGAGGTTCAATCCCGCCTTAAAAGCGGCTACCAGCCGGCACTATGAAATCGGCGCAAAGTGGTTGCCCAGCAATATGTCACGAGTGGACTTGACGGCGTACCAAATTGACTCAAGCGATGAGATCGTTGTGGCTTATGGTGGAACAGGTCCCACCTCCTACAAGAACGCACCCGGCACACAACGCCGGGGTGTGGAACTCGCCGCCAATAACTGGCTGACACCGCATGTCAGCGCCCTGCTGTCATCATCTTGGATCGATGCGAACTTCACGCAGGCCTATACCAGCAGCACGGGCAATGTTGCGGCTGGCAACAAGATGCCCGGCATACCGCAGCACTTTGTGTTTTCCGAGCTGCTGTGGACGAGTCAAACCATGAACGGAGGAAAACGCGCCAGCATGCAGGGCACGCGCGCAGGCTTTGAATTGGTCAGCGCTGGCCGGCTGTACGCCAACGACACTAATGCTGACTCCGCTCCCGGTTATAGCGCATTCAACGCCAAAATCAGCCAAGGTTGGGCGATGGGAAAAAGTCTTCTGACGGCCTACGCGCGCGTCGACAACTTAGCCGACAAACACTACGTCGGATCGGTCATCGTCAACCAGTCATCAGGACAGTTTTACGAGCCAGCCCCAGGCAGAAACTGGACATTGGGCTTGCGTTTTGCCATGCCGATGTAAACAACTGACAGACGTGCCTGAGGCTTGAGCGGTTTCACTGAATGCTGCTGCGCAGCGCCGCCAAGTCCAGCACCCTCAGGCCACCGTACTCAATACGGATCATGGCCTGAACCTGCAGCGTGTTCAAAGCTTCATTGACACGCTGCCTTGACAACCCCACCAGATACGCCAACTCCTGCTGTGTGATACGTAAGATGTCGCCAACGCCGGGGTACAGCACCGGGTTGAACAGTGCGGCCAGACTGCGCGCAACGCGCAGGTCAGGGTTGTTCATGCGGTCAATTTCACGCGCAGCAATGAATTGTCCTAACCGCTCGTTGAGCTGGTTCATCACGAAGCGGTTGAAGCCAATGGAGTGGTCAAGAAGCCAATGAAAAGTGTCTAAAGGCAGCCCCGCCACAACGCTGTTGCGCAACGCTTGAATGTTGTAGCGGTAAGGCTCGCGCTTGAGCGCCGTGCCTTCGCCAAACCAGCCACCCGGCGGCACACCGGTGAAGGTCATGGTCATCCCTTGCGCGTTGTCAGCGCTCATTTTGAGCAAGCCCTCAACCACGCCAAACCAATAGGTGACCGGTTTGCCAAAACGGCAGATGAAATCGCCCGACTTGGCGTCAGCCACCACCAGCTCAGCTTCAGCGCGCACACGCTCACCTGGCGACAACAGCGAAAGCCATGGAATGCTTTGCAGTTCCACGAACGAGGGTTGCCGGCGCCGCTGGTGCAAGCTCGGATCTTGGCAAGGGGTGAATTGTGGAACCATGACTACGGGAAAGTCCTGAGAGGAATGACCCTTGGATTGTCGCCCGAGTGACAACCTGACGTCAAATCGAGTCGTAGTATCCGCCTCATACCTGTGCTAAAGACAGTCCAACCGGACAGCAGCAAGAGAGATTCCACCGATGCAGACCACGTTTCCAAGACTGCTCCTGAAACACGCCGCCGAGCGCCCGGACGCGCCCGCCATGCGTGAAAAGGAATACGGCATTTGGCAAGCGCACAGTTGGGCCCACATGGCCACACTGGTGGAACACATTGCCTGCGGCCTGCACTTGGCCGGGCTGAAACGCGGCGAGCACATGGTCGTGATCGGCGCGAATCGACCGCGTCTTTACGCCACCATGCTGGCAGCGCAATCTTTGGGCGCGATTCCAATTCCGCTGTACCAAGATGCCGTGGGTGCCGAATGCGTGTTTCCCATCACCAACGCCGATGTGCGCATGGCGATGGTTGAAGACCAGGAGCAGGTCGATAAGCTGCTCGAAATCCGCGACCGCTGCCCCGACTTGGCCACGCTCATTTACGACGATCCACGTGGTCTGCGCAACTACGCAGAAGCCGGCCTGAGCTCACTCGACGCTCTCATAGATGCAGGCCGCGTGTTTGCACAAAGCCATCCCCAATTTTTCACCCGTGAAATTGACAAAGGCCAAACCGACGATGTGGCCGCCATGTTCTTCACCTCTGGCACCACCGGCAACCCCAAAGGCGTGGTGCACACGCACAACAACTTAATCGACCGCGCGCAAGCCGGCGCTGAGTTCGACAAACTCAGCTCGGCCGAAGAAGTACTGGCTTATTTGCCGCCGGCTTGGATTGGCCAAAACATCTTCAGCTACGCGCAGTGGCTGTGCTGCGGCTACGTGGTGAACTGCCCTGAAAACGCCAGCACGGTCACCATCGACCTGAAGGAAGTCGGACCGACTTATTACTTCGCACCTCCGCGTGTTTTTGAAGGTCTGCTGACCAGCGTGATGATCCGCATGGAAGACGCAGGCAGCCTCAAGCGGCACATGTTTCACTACTTCATGGACGTGGCGAAACGCGTCGGCCCAGACCGCATGAATGGCAAACCCATTGGCGCTTTGCAAAGCCTGCTGTACGGGTTGGGAAACCTCATGGTGTACGGCCCACTGCGTAACAACCTTGGTTTCTCGCGGGTGCGCGTGGCCTACACCGCAGGCGAGGCAATTGGTCCCGACCTATTCACCTTTTACCGCTCCATCGGCATCAACCTGAAGCAGCTGTATGGCTCCACCGAAACCGCCGTCTTTGTCTGCCTGCAACCCGATGACCAAGCGCGTGCCGACACCGTCGGCGTGCCAATTCGCGGCGTGCAAATCAAGGTCGCCGACAACGGTGAGATCTTGGTCAAGTCGGCCGGACTGCTCAAGGAATACTACAAAAATGCAGCGGCTACGGCCGAGGTATTGAGCGCAGATGGCTGGTACCACACCAGCGATGCCGGCTTCATCGACGCCAGCGGACACCTGAAGATCATCGACCGTGTCAAAGACGTCGGCCGCATTCAGGGCGGCGACAACGACGGCGCCATGTTTGCGCCAAAGTATGTCGAAAACAAGCTGAAGTTTTTCCCCTTCATCAAAGAGGCTGTGGCCTACGGTGACGGCCGCGAAAAAGTCTGCGTCATGTTGAACATCGACTTCGATGCAACCGGAAATTGGGCAGAGCGCCGCAACCTGCCGTATGCCGGCTACACCGACTTGGCGCAAAAGCCTGAGATCTACCAACTCATTCAAGAATGCGTTGAAAAAGTCAACGCCGACCTGAGCGTTGACACGCTGCTGGCGGGCTCGCAAGTCAGCCGCTTTTTGGTGCTGCACAAAGAGCTCGATGCTGATGACGGCGAGCTGACACGGACCAACAAAGTCAGACGCGGCTTCATCGCCGAAAAATACCAACCGCTGGTCGATGCGCTGTACAGCGGCAAGACTGAGCAATTCATTGAAACTGTCGTGAAATTTGAAGACGGCCGTACCGGCAGCGTGAGTGCCACGCTCAAGCTCAGCAACGCCAAAACATTCGCCGCCGTGAAGGCAGTAGCATGACCAAAAAAATCGGCGATGTCATACTCGACGTCCGCAACATCTCTCTGAGCTTTGGTGGCGTTAAAGCGCTCTCCGACATCTCGTTCAATGTAAAAGAACATGAGATCCGCGCCATCATCGGGCCCAATGGCGCGGGAAAAAGTTCGATGCTCAATTGCATCAATGGCGTCTACACGCCTCAACAAGGCTCCATCACTTTTCGCGGCGAGACATTCAAGCACATGAACAGCCACCAGGTGGCGGTGATGGGTGTGGCCCGCACATTTCAGAACTTGGCTTTATTCAAAGGTATGAGCGTGCTCGACAACATCATGTCGGGCCGCAACCTGAAAATCAAAAGTAATCTCTTCATGCAAGCGCTGCGCATCGGGCCGGCTGAAAAAGAAGAATTTCATCACCGCGAAGCGGTTGAAAAAATCATTGACTTTCTTGAAATTCAGGCCTACCGAAAAACACCCGTCGGACAGCTCCCCTACGGCCTGCAAAAACGCGTCGACCTCGGTCGCGCGCTGGCCATGGAACCGCAGGTGCTGCTGCTGGATGAGCCCATGGCCGGCATGAACGTCGAAGAAAAGCAGGACATGTGCCGCTTCATCCTCGACGTCAACGACGAGTTCGGCACCACGGTGGTTCTCATCGAGCATGACATGGGTGTGGTGATGGACATCTCCGACCGTGTCGTGGTGCTGGACTACGGGAAAAAAATCGGCGACGGCACACCCGACGAGGTGCGCAACAACCCCGACGTGATCAGCGCCTACCTAGGCACTAGCCACTGAGATGACTATGAACATCGACACCACATCAGTTCTCAAAATTTTCGAACGTCATGCGTCTGCCCTTTCAAGCGGCCGCCGCGGAACCGGCTCTGCTGGGCCGCAAGCGGCGTCCCCTGCAAGGGGAGAGGCGGTTACGCGAAGCGAGTCCGCAACAGGGGTGAACCAATAATGGCATTTTTTCTAGAAACATTGCTCGGCGGCCTGATGGCCGGCATGCTGTATTCGCTGGTAGCGCTGGGCTTTGTGTTGATCTTCAAAGCCTCTGGCGTTTTCAACTTTGCACAGGGCGCGATGGTGCTGTTTGCTGCGCTGGCGATGGCTCGATTTTCTGTCTGGTTGCCACAGTGGCTAGGCTTTGAAAGTCTTCTACTCGCCAACGTGTTGGCCTTCTTGGTTGCCGCCGTCATCATGTTTGCAGTGGCATGGCTGATCGAACGGCTGGTGTTACGCCACCTGGTCAATCAAGAAGCCGCAACGCTCCTGATGGCCACGCTGGGCATCGCCTACTTTCTGGAGGGCCTCGGGCAAACCCTTTTCGGCGGCAGCGTTTACAAGATTGACATCGGTATGCCGAAAGATCCGGTCTTCGTGCTCGACTCGCTTTTTCCGGGCGGCCTTCTCATCAACAAAGAAGACCTCTATGCCGCGTTGATCGCAGCGTTGCTTGTGAGTGCGCTGAGTGTGTTTTTTCAAAAGACCGCAACCGGCAGAGCGTTAAGAGCGGTGGCTGACGACCATCAGGCCGCGCAGTCGATTGGCATTCCACTGAACCGCATCTGGGTCATCGTCTGGTGTGTCGCCGGCGTGGTGGCGCTCGTCGCAGGGATGATCTGGGGCAGCAAACTCGGCGTGCAGTTTTCACTCGCAACCGTGGCGTTGCGCGCATTGCCGGTGGTGATTTTGGGTGGCCTGACATCGGTGCCTGGCGCCATCATTGGCGGTCTGATCATCGGTGTCGGCGAAAAACTCTCCGAAGTTTTTCTCGGGCCCTTTGTTGGCGGCGGCATTGAAATCTGGTTTGCCTATGTATTGGCGCTGGGCTTTCTGCTAATTCGTCCACAAGGGTTGTTTGGCGAAAAGATCATCGACAGGGTCTAGATGTGAAGCCCCCACGCTTGTCACTTTGTGTACTGCGCTGCCACCCTAGGGGGTCGCTGCGCCTGCGGCCCGGCGAAGCCGGTTCCGCGGCCCCTGCTGGGCTTGGGACTACACCACGCCAGACTTTTTTCATCGTGATTTAACCGCGGCTTAACTTTATGTTCTATCGAGAAAACGGCCAATTCAAAACCAACTACCGGGATGATCAGCAGATCTTCCCGATCTTGCAAGATCGCGTCGCCATTGGCTTGTTTCTGTTAGTCGCATTTATAGCGGTGCCAATGCTGGCCAGCGACTACTTTTTCCGCGCTATTTTGATTCCTTTTGTCATCATGTCCTTGGCCGCGCTGGGTGTGAATATTTTGGTCGGTTACTGCGGCCAGATCTCGCTCGGTTCAGGCGC
>CANCCE010000054.1 GCA_947374505.1 Comamonadaceae bacterium
TCGAGTTGCACACCTTCAAGCAAGCGTTTTTTCTCTTCGTTGTTCAATGCCCCCAGCACCCGCACAGCGTATTCGCGCTCCAAACCAAATCGCGGATGCATCAGTTGGTTGGCGAGTTCTCCAGAACTGGTCAACAACAACAAGCCTTCGGTGTTCAGGTCAAGCCGGCCAACGGATTGCCACTTGCCTTGGTACAACTTGGGCAAACGCCTGAAAACGGTGGGACGGTTTTGCGGGTCATCGTGAGTGACAACCTCGCCGGTTGGCTTGTGATAAGCGATCACACGGGCTGGTGGCGGATCTATCCGCACGCGAACCGGCTTGCCATTGACCTTGACCGTGTCACCAAACTGGATGCGCTGACCAACGTGCGCCGGCTCGGCGTTGACCGAAATTCGCCCCTCCAGAATGAGTTGCTCCATCTCCAGACGCGAACCCAGTCCTGCCTGCGCCAGCACCTTGTGCAGCTTCGGGCTTTCAGGCTGTGCCGACAGCACGCGCTTGGACAAGACGACGGCGACGTCAGCTTCGTCTGCATCAAATTGACCGGTCACCACATCTTCAAACTGATAAGCAGAATCGCGGGCTGATGCGCCCTGTGGGCGTTGCGGTTGCGGCTCTCGCAGTGTTGCAGCACCCTGCATCTCTGGCGGGATGGCGTCAACCACCGGCTGGGTAGATGTGTCGACTGCGGGATCCGGTGTGTCTGATGGGTTCATGTGTTTTCGCGAGTTGGCTTGTCAGTGTCTTCGGGCGTCGCCTGTGTTTCAGTCACTGACTCTGTCCCGGTCTCAATGTCTATAACGATGTCGATCTCAGCGCCGATCTCAATTTCTGCCTCGATCTCTGTCTGCGCGTCCTGGGGTTCAACCATCGGTGTCGGTTCAGACAGTCCAAACTCGATCTGTTCCAGCATGGCAGACTCGCCTTCGGAGCTGTTCATGGTGGGCAATTGATCGAGCGACTCGACCCCAAGATCATCCAGAAACTGGCGGGTGGTGGCGTAAAGCCCAGGCCGGCCGACAGTTTCACGGTGACCGATCACTTCAACCCAGCCTCGATCTTCCAGCTGCTTGAGCAACAAACTGTTGATCGTCACACCCCGAATATCTTCCATATCGCCGCGTGTCACCGGCTGACGGTAGGCAATGATGGCTAACGTCTCCAGTGCTGCGCGGGTGTACTTAGGCGGCTTTTCAGGGTGCAGCCGGTCCAAGAATTCACGCATCTCCGGTCGGCTTTGAAAACGCCAGCCGCTGGCCACATGTGTCAGCTCAACCCCTCGACCGGCCCAATCGTCCTGCAACTGTTGGAGCAGACGTTTCAAGGTATCGGCAGTCAACGCACCATCGAAAAGCACCTCCATCTCACGCACATGCAAGGGTTGCGGAGCGCAGATCAATGCTGTTTCGAGGACGCGCTTGGCATCCATCGTATTCATGATTTTTCAGTTCCGAAAAAAAGCCGGGTGAGGCAGACCAGGTTAAAAACCGAGGCCGAGGGCACAGAGACGAGAGGTTCAGGATGCTTCAAACATCCGGTGAGCGTAACGCTGGCAAGTAGTTAAGACTACGACTTTCCATTGTAACTGAGCCCAAGCTCAGCCATGGCCGCTTCCAGATCATCAGGGACTGGGGCAACAAATGCCAATGCCTCGCCGCTCACCGGGTGCTCAAACCCCAAACGGCGGGCATGCAAGGCTTGCCGCTTGAGTCCGACGGCAGGTTCACCGCCATACAGCGCATCGGAAACCAGGGGGTGTCCCAGCGATGCCATGTGAACCCGGATTTGATGTGTGCGGCCGGTGTAGAGCTTGCAGCGCACAAGGCAAAAATCGTCCTGGTTGTCGATCAACGAAATATCCGTCAAGGCCGTTTTCCCGGAGTTACGTTCAAGATCGACCACCGCCATGCGCAGACGGTTGCGCGGGTCACGTCCGATAGGCAACGCGACCTGCTGTTGGCGCGATCCTAGCCACTCTTTATGCCCAACTGCAAGGTAGTCGCGATTAACCGTCCGGGCAGCGATCATCTCGACCAACCGATCCATGGCTTCACGCGTTTTGGCCACCACCATCAAACCGCTGGTGTCTTTGTCGAGCCGGTGCACGATGCCTGCACGCGGCAAGAACCGCATCGCATCATCGCGACCCAGCAAGCCATTCAACAAAGTACCGCTCCAGTTACCCGGCGCCGGGTGCACAACCAAGCCCGCCGGTTTGTTGATGACCATCAAATAGTCATCTTCAAAAACAACGTCAAGTGCCATGACTTCAGGCTTGAAGGCTTGACTTTGCGGCGTTGGCCTAAGCTCGATTTGTAACAAATCCCCTGCCTTGACCTTCGCCGAAGTCTTGGTGATGAGCTGTTTTTTGAGACGGACAGCACCAGACTCGATCAGTTGTTGAAGGTAAGTCCGCGAGAACTCGGGCACAATTCCGGCCAAGGCCCGATCGAGTCGCTCGCCGTGTGCAGAAATCGGCACTTCGGCCTCGCGCAATTCGACCTCAACGACGCTGTCTGCCTCATCTTGTGAGTCGTCAGAAACGTCAGCGATCAAAGGGTCGCTCGATATAATTATTGGGCTATGTTCAGAAACAGTCATTAGAGAGTCGATCACGATGTTGTTCAAATTATCGGCGCTTCAAGCCACGACTCGCGCAGCAGGCGCTGTTTTAATTCTCGGCGGCCTTATGGCTGGTTGTTCTTCAACACCGGTCGACCCCACGGCGACATGGAGTCCCAACAAGATTTACTCGGAAGCCAAGGACGAGGCCAACGCTGGCGCCTATGAAAAAGCGATTGGGATGTATGAAAAGCTTGAAGGTCGCGCCGCCGGAACACCGTTGGCACAGCAGGCTCAACTTGAAAAAGCGTACACCCAGTATAAAAGCGGTGAGCAAGTTCAAGCCATTGCCACGCTGGACCGGTTTGTGCGGCTACACCCCGCCAGTTCAGCCTTGGACTACGCCTTGTACTTGAAGGGGCTTGTTAATTTCAATGACAATCTGGGTCTATTCAGCTCTTGGGTGAGGCAGGACCTTTCTGAGCGTGATCAAAAAGCCGCCAAGGAATCTTTTGAGTCCTTCAAGGACTTAAGCACTCGTTTCCCGGACTCCCGCTACACGCCTGATGCCCGCCTGCGCATGGTCTACATCGTCAACTCGCTGGCCCAGTCAGAAGTGAATGTCGCGCGTTACTACTTCAGCCGTGGTGCTTATGTCGCGGCCATCAATCGAGCGCAAAGCGCGATCACCGCGTTTCGTGATGTCCCCGCCATTGAAGAAGCGCTCTCACTCGTTTACCGTTCTTATGACGCCTTGGGCATGACGCAACTCCGTGATGACACTCTTCGGGTGATGCAGAAAAGTTACCCGAACAGCGCGTTCACCCGCAAAGACAGCGGTGCTAACCAGGGGGCATGGTACAAGTTTTGGTGAGCATGTCGAGGCGCTCCAGTAATTCTGCCTCGGTATTCAATTTTTGCATGGGTGGTAAGGCTTTCAGCAACCGCTTGCCATACCCCATCGCGACCAAACGTGTGTCACACACCACCAGCACACCCTGATCGGTTTCACGCCGAATCAGGCGTCCGGCGCCTTGCTTAAGTGCCACCGCAGCCTCGGGTAAAAAGTAATCGTTGAAGGCGCTACGGCCTTCAGACTCAATTTGCTTTGACCTGGCTTCTGCCATCGGATCGTTGGGCGGCGGGAACGGCAACTTGTCGATGATGACCAGCTGTAAGGCATCACCCGGCACGTCAATGCCTTCCCAAAAGGAAGCTGAGGCAACCAGAATGCAACCAGCTTCGCCGTGAGAACTCCCGCGGCGAAAGCGCTCGATCAGGACACGCTTAGGTAAGGCACCCTGCACCAGTACCTCCAACTCACCCGAAGCGTCAAAGGTGTCACGCAAAATGTCGGCAATACCGCGCAAAGCCCGCAACGTCGTTGTCAGCACCATCGTCCGGCCACCCAGCCGCGCAGCCCATAGAGCCGCTGATTCCGCCACGCGGGCCATGTGAGCAGACTCGCTGGGTTTCGGGAAATCCCGCGGCACATAAACCGCCGCCTGCGTTGCATAGTCGAACGGACTGCCCACTTTTAGCAGTTGTGCGCCAACCAAGCCGCAAGGTTTTGTGAACCAGCTCAATTGATCATCGTCACCCAGCGTGGCTGAAGTAAAGATCCAAGTCTTCGCCGCCTCCGGGTTGTTGCCAAGCACCTTGGCCTGTACGGCTTGCGCAATGTCCAGCGGCGACTCAATCAAGCGCAGCTGCGCGCCGACCTCCAGCCAGCGCACCGAACCGGTCTGGCAAGGCCCAGCGAAATGCCGCAGGCGTTCACCGAACTCAACGGCACGCTCCAGCAACCGACCGAAGTCAGGCGCAATCTCACTCACCGTGTCGAGTGCTTCAGCTGCCGCCGAGCAAGCGTCCGCCATTTGCGCTAAGGCGAGCGCCCAAGCATCCGGGTCGACTGTTTCAGGGGAAGTTTCAGTCCAGCGCAGCTTGGTACCCGGATGGGCTTTGCCGACACACAGACGAAGTTCCCGCGCTGCGCGTTCTGCCTTGCCTGCGAGCTCTTGCCAGTCAGCCAGGCCGCGTGCCATTTGCAGTCCGGTGCCCAACAAGTCGCGACAAAAATCCAACAGCTGACTGGTGGTGATGTTTTTACCCAGAAACTGCACGCCAGTCTCGTTGAGCTGATGGGCTTCGTCAAAAATCGCGATACGGACTGTTGGCAGCAACTCCGCCACACCCGACTCTCGAACGGCCAGATCTGCAAAAAACAAATGATGGTTGATGACCACGACGTCAGCGGCCAAAGCCTCGCGACGTGCCAGATTGACGTGGCAGGCGCGGAACCTCGGGCAAGCCGCGCCCAAGCAGTTTTCGCGGGTCGATGTGACCAGTGGGATCACCGGTGATCTCTCGTCCAGACCCGGCAATTCAGCCAGATCCCCGGTGCGAGTGGTCTGAGCCCATTCCTCGATGCGTGCCAACGCATGGAGCGTGCTGCGCTCAGGCTGCATGGCTTCTGTTCGTGCTTGCTCCATGCGGTGCAGGCACAGGTAGCTGCCGCGTCCTTTGAGTAGCGCTGTACTGACCGGTACACCCAGGGCTTCAACGAGGCGCGGTAAATCACGGCCAAACAGCTGGTCTTGCAAGGCTTTGGTCGCAGTCGACAGCAAGACACGTTCGCCACTGAGCAAAGCCGGCACAAGATAAGAAAAAGTTTTACCGACGCCGGTACTGGCCTCGACCACCAACGGGTAAGCGCCTTCAATAGCACGCGCCACGGCCAGGGCCATCTCAGTTTGGCCACTGCGGGGAACAAACTGATCTGCGGCGCGTGACAAAACACCGTCAGGCCCAAAGGCCTCTTCGACTTGCTGCTCAAGGTCCATCAGGCGGGCTCGGACGGACGCAGGGAGGATTCAAGTTGCACGATTTTGTCGCGCAACGCTAAGCGTCTTTTTTTCAAGCGTTTGAACAAAAGTTGATCGACAGGCAGGGCATGTGTCATCAAATCGATCAGTGCATCGAGGTCAGCGTGCTCGATAGTCATGTCGATGAGTCGCCTTTCGGCAGAATGCAGGTTGGTGAGCACGATAAAGATCTGTGGTTCAGGGGTAAGCCGGTAGTGATTTTCCGGTCGGTGGACCTGCTTCTTGCAAGCGTTGTTCGCGCTCAAACCGATTTTTGGCCGCCTGCTCCTGACGCTTACGTGTCGCCTCAACATTGGCAGCCGCTTGAGTGCGTTTTGTCATCGCTTCAGCCGCTTTGCTCTTGCTAGAGTCTTGACGGGTGTCCATACTGGCTTTATTCGACTCGGCCTGTCCCGCTGAATTAACCTGATCTATCTCACGCTGCCTTGCTCTCTCTTCTTGGTTAATCGTGTCTTGTTGAACTTTGACAGCTTGTTCTATTTTTTGCTGTTGCTGAAGCTTGAGCTTTTCCTCGGTCTTCAACAGCTGATCGGCGGCGCTGTTCTTGCGCTCGACCTCATTGATCAAGATATCTTGCCGACGCAAATCTGCCAATCTCTCACGATAAGGCGGGAGTAACTTGTCACGGCAATTATTGGCAAAGAATTTGCGAAAGCAAACGGCTTGCGCAGCCTTGAAGTCGGCTTCCAATTGCTGCCTTTCGGCGGTGATCCGCGATCGTTCTGCAGCACGCTCCAGCAGCCCGGCAGCATCATCTGACTGGGCTAATGCAGAGCCTAACCATCCTAGCCAAAGCGCTAACAGGCAAAAATATTTCATGTGAGAGCCGTGTCAACATCCCTGCGCTCAAGCGCCAGAAATTCGGCCGACTGCATTTCATTCAAGCGGGAAATGGTACGGGGAAATTCATGCGCCAGTGGTCCTTCTGTGTAGAGGGCTTCAGGCTGCACTTCAGCCGACATGATCAGCTTGACACGGCGGTCATACAAGACATCCACCAACCAAGTGAACCGACGGGCTTCAGAAGCCTTGTTGACAGGCATGTGCGGCACATCGCTCAGCATGACTGTGTGGAACTGAGTGGCGAGCTCAAGGTAATCATTTTGTGATCGCGGTCCACCGCACAGCGTTTTGAAGTCGAACCAAACGAGGCCACCGGCTTTACGACGAGCGTGAATCTGCCGAGACTCAATCTGCAACACTGGATCTTCATCGTGCGCTTCAGCCAATCGGTTGAAGGTCTCGGCCATCTCGGCATCAGCTGCAGCCCCCAGTGGCGTCAGATAAAGATTAAGCTGCTCAAGCGTGCGGCGACGGTAGTCGGTACCGTTGTCGACACTCAACACCTCAAGATTGGCCTTCAGCAGGGCAATCGCCGGCAAGATGCGGTCACGGTGAAGGCCGTTCGGATAGAGCTCATCTGGCGCAAAATTGGAGGTCGTGACAAAACCCACGCCGTTGTCGAACAAGGCAGCCAGCAGCCGGTGCAGGATCATCGCGTCTGTGATGTCGGCCACGTGGAACTCATCAAAACAAATCAAGCGGTAGCGCAAAGAAATCCTGCGACCCAATTCATCGAGCGGGTTCACAATGCCTTGCAGGTCGCGCAGTTCACGGTGCACTTCGCGCATGAACTCATGAAAATGCAGCCGTGTTTTGCGCTTGAGTGGCACCGCGTTGTAAAAGCAATCCATCAGAAAGCTTTTACCCCGGCCAACGCCGCCATGCATGTAAACACCGCGCGGAATAGCTGGCCGGTTAATTAACTTCTTAAGAGCGTTCGACCGTTTTTCTTTGAAGCCAACCCATTCCATTGCGCAACGCTCAAGTGCAGCAACAGCGCGTAGCTGCGCAGGGTCGCTGACATAGCCACGCGCCTGCAACTCTGCCTCGTAGGCAGCATGGACCCGCAAGTGTTTGGGTTGGTTGGACAAACTCAATAACTCACAACACTCAGAAATTGAGCGTGCGTTTGTCAACCGCCAAGGCCGCTTCTTTGGTGGCTTCGCTGAGCGATGGGTGCGCGTGACAGATGCGGGCAATGTCTTCACTGCTGGCGCGAAACTCCATCGCCACCACACACTCGGCGATCAGTTCGCTGGCCATCGGGCCGACGATGTGCACGCCCAGAATTTCGTCAGTGACAGCGTCAGCCAGCATTTTGACCATGCCGGTGGTGTCACCCAAAGCACGCGCCCGACCATTGGCCATGAACGGGAAAGTACCGGCCTTGTAAGCGCGTCCTTCAGACTTGAGTTGCTCTTCGGTTTGGCCGACCCATGCGATCTCGGGATTGGTGTAGATGACCCAAGGGATGGTGTTGAAGTTGACATGGCCGTGTTGGCCAGCAATGCGCTCAGCCACGGCAACGCCCTCTTCTTCGGCTTTGTGTGCGAGCATCGGGCCGCGCACCACGTCACCCACCGCCCAGACGTTGGGCAGGTTGGTTTTGCAGTCGCCGTCGACGACGATGGCGCCCCGCTCGTCGAGTGCCAAGCCAACGACATCAGCGGCGAGGCCGATGGTATTCGCCACGCGGCCAATCGAGATGATGAGTTTGTCGACGTCAAGAGACACCGCTTCGCCCTTGGCGTTGGTGTAGGCGACTGACACGCCTTTTTTACCCGACTTGATCTCACCGACTTTGACACCGAGTTCGATCTTCAAACCTTGCTTGACGAAGGCCTTGTGGGCTTCTTTGGCGATCTGCTGGTCGACTGCACCTAGGAAAGTCGGTAGGCCTTCGAGCACAGTCACTTCGGCACCCAGACGGCGCCAGACGGAGCCCATCTCCAGGCCAATCACGCCAGAGCCAATTAGGCCGAGTTTTTTCGGCACTGAGGTCATGCGCAATGCGCCATCGTTGGACAAGATTTTGTCTTCGTCAAACGGTGTGCCCGGCAAAACACGGGCGTTGGATCCCGTGGCGATGATCACGTGCTTGCCGGAGATGGTTTCTTCAGCTTTGCCAACCACTTTGATGTCGTACAAGCCATCTTTGGCGGCGACAAAAGAGCCGCGGCCATGGAAGAAAGTCACCTTGTTCTTTTTGAACAGATAAACAACACCGTCGTTGTTTTGCTTCACCACCGTGTCCTTGCGGCCCACCATTTTGGCAACGTCGAGGCTCAGGCCGGTGACGTTGATGCCATGGTCCGCAAAATGATGACCCGCCTGCTCAAAGTGCTCGGAAGACTGCAGCAGCGCCTTCGAAGGAATACAGCCCACGTTGGTGCACGTGCCGCCCAAAGCCGGGCCGCCCTTGTCGTTTTTCCACTCGTCGATACAGGCCACATTGAAGCCCAGCTGCGCTGCGCGAATCGCGGCGATGTAACCGCCGGGACCGCCACCAATAACGATCACGTCAAATTGTTTAGACATTATTTTTCTCTAATCAGTTGGGGACAGAGCAAAAATGCTGTGCATTTCTTGGGCTGTCCCACAAGTTTCATTGCATTAGTTGGGGGCAGAACATTATTGGCGTGCATTTCTTGGTCTGTCCCACAATTTCTTCAGATATCAAACAGCAAACGTGCTGGATCTTCCATCGCCTCTTTCATCGCGACCAGGCCCAACACGGCTTCGCGGCCGTCGATGATGCGGTGGTCGTAAGACATGGCGAAGTAGTTCATCGGGCGAACCACAATCTGACCGTTCTCAACCACGGCGCGGTCTTTGGTCGCGTGCACGCCCAAAATAGCCGACTGTGGTGGATTGATGATCGGTGTCGACAACATCGAGCCGAAGGTACCGCCATTGCTGATGGAGAAGGTGCCGCCGGTCATCTCTTCGATGCCAAGCTTGCCGTCACGGGCCTTGGCGCCGTATTCGGCAATTTTCTTTTCGATGTCGGCAAAGCTCATCTGGTCTGCATTGCGCAGAATAGGCACCACCAAACCACGCGGCGAACCGACCGCGATACCGATGTCAAAGTAGCCGTGGTAAACGATGTCGTTGCCATCAACAGACGCGTTCAGCACGGGGTACTTCTTCAAAGCATGCACGGCCGCCTTGACGAAGAAGCTCATGAAACCGAGCTTGATGCCATGTTCTTTTTCGAACTTTTCCTGGAACTTCTTGCGCATCTCCATGACCGGAGCCATGTTGATTTCGTTGAAGGTCGTGAGGATGGCGTTGGTCGATTGCGACTGCAACAAACGCTCGGCTACGCGGGCTCGCAGACGGCTCATGGGCACGCGTTGTTCAGGGCGCTCACCCAGACTGACGGCAGCTGGTGCAGCCACTTGCGGCAACGACGTCTTGGGCGCGCCGGTAGGAATCACAGCAGCAGCTGGCTTGACGCCGCCGGCAACAACCGACAGTACGTCACCCTTGGTGACGCGGCCATCTTTGCCCGTGCCGGAGACCGAGCCTGCAGCCAGACTGTTGTCAGCCATCAGCTTGGCTGCGGCTGGCATGGCCACGCCGGCCATGCTGGTCGATGCCGGAGGCGCTGCGGAAACAGCCACAGCGGGTGCCGCAGCGGCTGCAGGCGCAGACGCCGCGGCAGCGACCTTGCCGTCGGTGTCAATGCGGGCAATCAGTTGCTCTGCCAGCACGGTCGCGCCGTCACCGATCAAGATTTCGGACAGCACGCCAGCAGACGGAGCCGGCACTTCGAGGACGACTTTGTCGGTCTCGATTTCGATCAGGATTTCATCAGCAGCGACGACATCGCCGACTTTCTTTTTCCACTGCAGCATGGTGGCCTCGGCCACGGATTCGGAGAGCTGCGGAACTTTGACTTCAACGATAGCCATTTTTTATCTTTCGGGAATTGATTCTGAATGAGGAGCGGTTGACCAGGTTTAAGGACCGTTACTTGGAAAGGACAAAGCCCTTGAGCTTGCTAAAAGCGCCTTCAACCAGAGATTTTTGCTGCTCTTGGTGCAGGTGTGAATAACCCACAGCAGGGGAAGCAGATGCCGCGCGGCCTGAATAACCGAGTTTTTGCCCGGTGGTCATGTTCTCGTGGATGTAATGCTGCACAAAGAACCAGGCACCCTGATTTTGCGGCTCGTCTTGTGTCCAGACCAATTCTGTAGCGTTCGGGTACTTTTTGAGTTCCGCCGCGAAAGCCTTGTGGGGGAACGGGTAAAGCTGTTCAACACGCAAGATGGCGACATCGTTGGCGGCCAGCTCTTCACGCTTTTTCACCAGGTCGTAGTAGACCTTGCCAGAGCAAGCCAAGATGCGCTTGACCTTATCGGCCTTCAGCACCTTGTTCTCAGGAATCACCGTCTGGAAGCTGCCCTTGGTGAACTCAGACACTGGCGAAGTGGCGTCTTTGTTACGCAGCAAGGACTTCGGCGTGAAGATGATCAGCGGCTTGCGCAGGTCACGCACCATCTGCCGGCGCAACACGTGGAAGATCTGGCTCGCCGTGGTCGGCTGCACGATCTGCATATTGGTGTCTGCTGCCAACTGCATGAAGCGCTCAAGACGCGCCGAGCTGTGCTCAGGACCTTGACCTTCGTAGCCGTGCGGCAGCATCAGGGTCAAGCCGTTGACACGGCCCCACTTGACTTCGCCGGAGGCGATGAACTGGTCAATGACCACTTGGGCGCCATTGGCAAAGTCGCCGAACTGGGCTTCCCAGATGACCATGGTATTGGGGTCGTTCGAAGCGTAGCCGTACTCAAAACCAAGCACCGCTTCTTCAGACAGGATCGAATCGATGACCACGAAAGGGGCTTGATTTTCTGCCACGTTTTGCAAAGCCACGTAGCTACCAATGTCCCACTTCTCACGTTTTTGATCGT
Organism: Comamonadaceae bacterium; assembly: GCA_947374505.1. Lineage (GTDB taxonomy): Bacteria > Pseudomonadota > Gammaproteobacteria > Burkholderiales > Burkholderiaceae_C > Polaromonas. Next base: position 11,213 of record CANCCE010000054.1, read on the forward strand.
GAATCACCGCATGACGATGGGTGAACGTCCCACGGCCGGTGTCTTCGCCCGACAGCCGTACCGGGTAGCCACTGGCGACCAGCGAGGCAAAAGCCATGTGCTCGCCCATGCCCCAATCAACCGGAATCTCGCCACGGCCCATAGCCGCACGATCGTCATAGACCTTTTTGACGAGCTGATGGGGCGACACAGACTCAGGAATTGTGGTGATTCTTTCGGCCAAGCGTTTCCACTCGGAAGAGGGAATCGACGTATCGCCTGCGTCTGTCCACTTCTTGCCGAGGAATGGCGCCCAGTCGACGGTGTACTTGGTTTTGAAATTGGTCAGCACCGACTCACCGGTGTGCTTTCCGGCATCCAGCGCAGCGCGGTAGGACTTAACCATGTCGTCACCCAAGGTGTCGCCCAAACCTTGTGTCGCCAACTTGTCAGCGAAGAGTTTGCGGGTCCCTGGGTGGGCCGTGATTTTTTTGTACATCAAGGGCTGAGTCAGCGCCGGGGTGTCCTGCTCGTTATGACCCAGCTTGCGGAAACAGACGATGTCTAAAACGACATCTTTGCGGAACGTCATCCGGTACTCGAGGACCAACTGGGTGGCCAAAACCACGGCTTCAGGGTCGTCACCGTTGACATGAAGAACCGGGGCTTCAACCATCTTCACGATGTCCGTGCAGAACACGCTGGAGCGCATGTCACGCGGATCAGACGTGGTGAAACCGATCTGGTTGTTGATGATGATGTGCACCGTGCCACCCGTGAAATAACCACGGGTTTGGGCCAATGCAAGCGTCTCTTGGTTGACCCCTTGTCCGCCGAAAGCAGCATCGCCGTGGACCAGCACCGGCAGCACTTGCTTGCCAAGTGGGTCTGCGCGACGATCCATACGGGCCCGCACCGAACCTTCAACCACAGGGTTGACAATTTCAAGATGGGAGGGATTGAAGGCCAATGACAAATGAACCGGGCCACCTTCTGTGGTCACGTCCGAGCTGAAGCCTTGGTGGTATTTCACGTCGCCAGACGGCAGATCTTCAGGGGCCGTGTGATCAAACTCAGCGAACAAGTCCGCAGGCAGCTTGCGCATGGTGTTCACCAGCACGTTCAGGCGACCACGGTGAGCCATCCCGATGACAATCTCTTGCACGCCTTGAGTGCCTGCGGATTGGATCAGTTCGTCCATCGAAGCGATGAAGCTCTCGCCCCCTTCCAGCGAAAAGCGTTTTTGGCCAACGTACTTGGTGTGCAGAAAACGCTCCAACCCTTCAGCCGCCGTCAAGCGGTCAAGGATGTGCTTTTTCTTGTCGGCCGTGAAGTTGGGTTTGCTGCGAATGCTTTCGAGCTTTTGCTGCCACCAGCGTTTTTCAGCCTGGTCGGTGGCGTACATGTACTCGGCGCCCAAAGTGCCGCAGTAGGTCTCGCGCAAGGCGTTGAGCAGCTCGCGCAACGACATGCGGTTTTTACCGAAAAACGTATTGCTGGTGTCGAAGACAATTTCTTGGTCAGCGTCGCTGAAACCGTAGAAAGCGGGGTCCAAGTCAGGAATGTTTGGGCGTTCGGTCCGTTTCAGCGGGTCCAGATCAGCCCAACGCTGACCGACGTTGCGGTATGCCGCGAGCAACTGCTGAACGGCGGTGCGCTTGCGTCCCATTTCAGCGTCAGCGCTGGCCATGACAACTTTGGTGCCGCCGGCTTTGGCCCGCTCAGCGAACGCGTTGATGACGGGTTGGTGAGGCACGTCTTTGGCGTTTGAACCATCGGTTGCAGGAACATGCTGCAGTGCGTCGAAATAGTCGCGCCAGCTGTCAGGCACGCTGGTCGGGTTGGCCAGGTAATTTTCATACATCTCTTCGACGTATGGGGCATTGCCACCAAAAAGATAGGTATTGTCTTGGTAAGTACTGTAAATGGACGCCGCTGCTGACGCAGGTGTCTGGGGATTTGAACTCATGAGAACGCTGACCTCCGTTTCCCTTTGGGAAACATTAGCTGGTTAAAGCTTGTTAATTAACCTTCCGCAGCACGGCTGAACCGTTACGCGGATGCGACTGTGGCAGGAAGGGCCTTCAGAAACACCCATGATTGTGCCACTGAAAGATGACATGGGGTTGACAAGGTCTACCCCAGAAAGGTAGGTGCCCAAGAACTTGAATGGGGTGCGCAGGTCAACAGTGTGAATGCAACAAGACCCAGTTAGCCACCAGCACCATCTGTTTCCATAGCGATCTGGGTACAAACCGTGCGGCACAGATTGGCCACACGTTCATCGATGATGCGGTAGAAAATTTGCACGCCTTCACGGCGTTTGCCCAAAACACCGGCTTGGTAAAGGGTGTTCAAGTGCTGTGACATGTTCGGCTGTGTGGTCTCGATCTCGCTCAGCAACTCACTCACATTTTTCTCAGCGCGGCACAAGCTGCTGATGATCTTCAGGCGCATCGGGGCCGACATCACACGAAAAACCTCTGCGGCCAACTCGAACACCTCGTCCGGCTCGGCTGTACCGACTTGTATTTTCTGTATTGAACGCTTCACCATGACCTTTAGCTTTCTGCAACTGGCTTGGCGCCGCGTTGCTAACAACAAGCTTGACTATAACTTTGCGATTCGTTGTGCTGCATGAAGCAGCCCTTTGCGCAACGGCTGGTGCAACCTAGCAGCTAAGACTCTATCAGCCGACATAACCCGGGTTGGGCTCAATACCGCTGAGCTTGGGTGTGTTCAAACGGCGCGGAGCGACCTTGCCGCCGCTGGCTTTGAGCCAGGTTTCCACCACGTCCCAGACCATCTTGTTGCCTTGG
>CANCCE010000055.1 GCA_947374505.1 Comamonadaceae bacterium
GAGTCACAAGGTGTTGTGCCCTTCCTCAAAGTCGTCAACGACACAGCGGTAGCGGTGAACCAGGGCGGCAAACGCAAGGGCGCCGTCTGCGCGTACTTAGAAACTTGGCACCTTGATATTGAAGAGTTCCTAGAGCTGCGCAAAAACACCGGCGACGACCGCCGCCGCACCCACGACATGAACACCGCCAACTGGATTCCAGATCTGTTCATGCGCCGCGTCATGGAAAAAGGCAGCTGGACGCTGTTCTCACCCAACGACACGCCAGACCTTCACGACAAGTACGGTATCGAGTTTGAGAAGGCTTACACCGCCTACGAAGCACGCGCCGAGCGCGGTGAAATCAAACCGGCACGCAAGCTGCAAGCCATTGACATGTGGCGCAAGATGCTCTCGATGCTGTTCGAAACCGGCCATCCATGGATCACCTTCAAAGATGCCTGCAATGTGCGATCTCCCCAGCAACACTGCGGCGTGGTTCACTCCTCGAACCTCTGCACTGAGATCACGCTCAACACCAGCGACACCGAAACCGCTGTGTGCAACCTTGGCTCTGTCAATTTAGTGCAGCACCTGAAAACGGCGGCGGACGGCACCAAAGAGCTCGACCATGACAAGCTCAAGAGAACTATCACGACGGCCATGCGCATGCTGGACAACGTGATTGACATCAACTACTACGCGGTCAAAAAAGCCCGTGACTCCAACATGCGTCACCGTCCAGTCGGTCTGGGCATCATGGGCTTTCAGGATTGTCTCTACGAATTGCGTACGCCTTACGCCAGTGACGCCGCTGTTGAGTTCGCCGACAAATCCATGGAAGCCGTCTGTTACCACGCCTACTGGGCCTCGACCGAATTGGCCAAAGAGCGCGGTAAATACGCCAGCTACAAAGGCTCGCTCTGGGACCAAGGCATCTTGCCACTCGATACTCTCGACATGCTCGCCAAAGAGCGCGGTGGCTACATTGAAGTTGACCGCTCAGCCACCCTTGACTGGAACGCACTGCGCAGCAAAATCGCTGTTGATGGCATGCGCAATTCAAATTGCGTTGCCATTGCACCGACCGCCACGATTTCCAACATCATTGGTGTTGACGCCTGCATCGAGCCTTGCTTTGGCAACCTCTCGGTCAAGTCAAACTTGTCTGGTGAATTCACGGTCATTAATGGCTACCTGGTGCGTGACCTGAAGCGCCTCGGCTTGTGGGATGACGTGATGGTCGTCGACCTGAAACACTTTGATGGCTCACTGCGTCCGATCGACCGCGTACCGCAAGAAATCAAAGCGCTTTACGCCACGGCTTTTGAAGTCGATGCCACTTGGCTGGTTGAAGCGGCTTCGCGTCGCCAAAAATGGATTGACCAAGCGCAGTCGCTGAACATTTACATGGCTGGCGCCTCGGGCAAGAAGCTCGACGACACCTACAAGTTGGCTTGGTTGCGCGGATTGAAGACGACTTACTACCTGCGCACCATGAGTGCCACGCACGCCGAAAAATCGACAGTCAAAGCCGGCAAGCTCAATTCGGTAGCTTCGGGCAACACTGACGACAGCGGCAGCATGAACGCCATGGACGCAGCTGCGGCCCAAGCCCATGCACAGTTGAGCGCAACACCAGCGACCGACATCAAGTTCTGCGCAATCGATGATCCAGGCTGCGAGGCTTGTCAATAAAAAAGCATGCGCGCCGCAGAAGTTCTGCGGCGCGCATTTCGATGTAATTGAACAACACTCACTCCAGCGATTTCAATGAATAACTTTTCATTTTTTATCGCTGCTTTCATAATCCAAAGTTATTGGAAACATCTATGTTGACCTGGGACGAAGAAGTCAAACCATCACTGCAAAATACGCTGACCAGCGGCTCTCCTGAAAGCCGCCTGATGGAGCTTCCGCCATTTTCTTTGCAGCCTCAAGCCGAAGCACCTCAGCGCATGCTCAACGACGGCGCTATCATGACGGCCGTGTTGAAGCCAGTCGCTGCAGCCATGACAGAATTTGATTCGTCAGCACCCGTGCCGGCGACTTACCGTCGAGTCAAAGCCTCCGACAAACGCATCATCAACGGTCAGACTGACGTCAACCAATTGGTTCCGTTCAAGTACAAATGGGCTTGGGAAAAATACCTCGCCACCTGCGCCAATCATTGGATGCCGCAAGAAGTCAATATGACCCGCGACATCGCTTTGTGGAAAGACCCGAACGGGCTAACTGATGATGAGCGCCGCTTGGTCATGCGTAACCTCGGCTTTTTTGTGACGGCTGACTCCCTAGCCGCTAATAACATCGTGTTGGGGACTTACCGTCACATCACAGCGCCTGAGTGCCGCCAGTTTCTATTGCGTCAAGCTTTTGAAGAGGCCATCCACACCCATGCTTATCAGTACATCACTGAATCGTTGGGCTTAGACGAAGGCGAAATTTTCAACGCGTATAACGAAGTCCAGTCGATTCGTGACAAAGATCAGTTTTTGATTCCGTTCATTGAAGCGATCTCTGACCCGCTCTTCAAGACCGGCACCCCGGAGAACGATCAGACGCTGCTCAAGTCCCTTATCGTCTTTGCTTGCCTAATGGAAGGCCTGTTCTTCTATGTGGGCTTCACGCAAATTTTGGCGCTGGGTCGGCAGAACAAAATGACGGGCGCTGCTGAGCAATACCAATACATCTTGCGTGATGAGTCGATGCATTGCAACTTCGGCATTGATCTGATCAATCAGCTCAAGTTGGAAAATCCGCATCTTTGGACAGCTGACTTCAAGGCCGAGATCAAGGCCCTGTTCATGCAAGCGGTTGAACTCGAATACCGTTATGCAGAAGACACGATGCCACGCGGCGTGCTGGGTCTGAATGCATCTATGTTCAAGGGCTATCTGCGTTACATCGCCAACCGCCGTGCAACGCAGATTGGCCTCGAAACGCTGTTTCCGAATGAAGAGAATCCATTCCCATGGATGAGCGAGATGATCGACTTGAAAAAAGAACGTAACTTTTTTGAAACGCGCGTGATTGAATATCAATCAGGCGGCGCTCTTTCTTGGGATTGAGTTTGTAGCAATATGATTTTTGAATTACACAAAAACCAGTTAACACGCAGCAGAGTGCGGCATGGTTTTTGTTCCCGTGTTCTCGGCGCTGGGCCCCGGTTTTCCGGCTGGCCCAACGCCGTGAATCGCTTCACGTACTCCAGACGTGAAGTGCTCTTTGCAACGTGATCAAGGAGAAAACTATGGCAACTGCGAAAAAAGTAGCATCTAAAAAAGCTGCACCAAAAAAAGCCCCGGCCGCTAAAAAAGCACCGGCCAAGAAAGCCCCAGCGAAAAAAGTAGCAGCGAAAAAGGCTCCGGCCAAAAAAGCGCCAGCGAAAAAAGTAGCCGCTAAAAAAGTAGCAGCGAAAAAGGCTCCGGCCAAAAAAGCGCCAGCGAAAAAAGTAGCTGCTAAAAAGGCCCCGGCTAAAAAAGCTGCTGCCAAAAAAGCACCAGCGAAAAAAGCTGCTGCCAAAAAAGTAGCTGCGAAAAAGCCCGCTGCGAAGAAAGCCGCGAAAAAGCCCGCTGCAAAAGCACCTGCTGCAGCGGCCAGCCCAACGGCTCAGACGACTCTGAACCCGCAAGCTGCCTGGCCGTTTCCAACAGCCAGCAAGCCGTAAGCAGTCAGGTAACTCTGCTTAAAGCCTGGCATCGAAAGGTGCCGGGCTTTTTTGTTCCAGCCATGATTCCGCACGACCTCCCCAACGCCATCTTTCTGCAGTACGACGCCAAAACCGGTGACTGTCTCGTGAGTATTCACGTCATGCCAAACGCACCACAGACAAAAACAGACGGACTTTATGGAGAGGTAGGGCAGCAAGCTCTGCGCGTGCGATTGCATGCTTTGCCCGTAGATGGCAAAGCCAACGAAGCGCTGATCAAATGGTTAGCGAAAGAATTAGGTGTCGCACAACGTCACATCACGTTGCTGCGCGGTCAGACATCCCGGCGCAAACAACTGCGAATCGACAGCAGCGCTGTAACGACAGCGCGCTGGGAACGCATCATGCCAACGCTCTAAAACACTGAGAACGCAGCCAGCAAAGAGGTCAAGTTGGACGAATCGTCTCGAGCGTGTAGTTCTGGCAGCCTGGTGTGGCGATCTTGTGGGCGCCGACGCGATTACCGAGCTCGCAGCACCGGGCCAATGGCCAGCCTCTTTCAAGACCAAACAGCAAAGCCCCGCGAAAAGCGTCACCGCAACCCGTCGGGTCTACCAATTGTGTGGCTTTCACGGGCGCAACCAAAGTCATTTCACCATTGACCCAGACTTCACAACCATCGGCACCCAGCGTAACGACCAATCCCTCAACACGGCGCGACAAGGCTTTATTGTCTAATCCGGTGCGTTCGCTGAGCATGCGACCCTCGTAGTCATTGACCGTCACCCAAGTGGCGAGGTCAACAAATTGCGTCAACTCATCACCGTTGAACATCGGCAGGCCCTGACCTGGATCGAAGACAAAGGGAATATTAGCGGCTTTGAATTGCGCAGCATGCTGCAGCATGGCGTCACGGCCATCGGGCGAGATGATGCCGATCTTGATGTCATGTCGGGCGGCCACTTCAGACAAATGCGCCTGACCCATGGCACCAGGATGAAAGGCCGTGATCTGGTTGTTGTCACGGTCCGTCATGATCATGGCTTGGGCCGTGTACGTATCAGTCAGTTCACGAATGAACTCAGTGCTGATCCCCTTGCTTCGCAGATGCGCCAGGTAGTCCGTGCCGTCATTCCCAACCGTCGCCATCGGCAAGGCGGTACCGCCGAGCTGCGACAGGCTGTAGGCGATGTTGCCGGCGCAACCACCAAACTCACGACGAAGCGCTGGCACGAGGAAAGATACATTCAAGATGTGCAATTGGTCAGGCAAGATCTGCTCAGCAAAACGGCCCTCGAAAGTCATGATGGTGTCAAAGGCCAGAGAGCCACAAATCAAAGCGGGCATGCGTTTATTTCTCGAAGTTCAGGGGTAAAAAGCAAACAGACGGTAACCGGTGATCGGTACGGATGCCACAGGAGAATGGGCTTCTGGCGTCACTTCGGCCGGCACGGCTTCGACAGAAGATGCCGCCGGTGATGGCTGAGCAGACACCAGTGGCTGACGGACCAGCAACGTAAAACCACCAGCGAAAGGAACGGCTTTTTCAAGCCGGCTGTTGAGTGCCCCGAATTCAGTCGGCAACAAGACCCTGCGCAGCAAGACCTCGTTTTGCGAACCGGTCAAAGTGACTTCCAGCGCAGGCATAGCGACAGCAGCAGACCGCGTATTTTTGAGAACGACATTCAGGCGATACGCATCAGGACCCACCTGAGTGAACGATGAACTGTCGATGGTGATGGCCTCGATCACGCGCGGTGGGTTGATCTGACAATCCATTTGCTCGCACATGACCGTCATCGCGGGCAACAGCGCCGGATAACGAGCAGCCAATGCATCACGTTCATGTAAGAGCACTTGCAGCGCTAGCGCGGCTAGCAAAACCAAGGTCATCAACACCGCCAGCACTGTGTAGAAAGGCCCTTTGAATTTTTCTCTGCGCTTCGCCGACTGAACAAAAGTGACTTCGGGCAGCACCGGACGCCGGACGTCATCAGTTTTCAACGAACTGGCCGGCTTGTTGGATGCGGCCGATCCGTACAGTGCACGACGGTCAGAAGCGTCTTGGCTGCGCCCGTGATCTTCTGGAAAAGGGAAATCGGCGGCCTCTGGTGCTGACAAATAATTCGAGAGCGGCGCGGAAACCGACGCATCGTCGATGTGAGATTGAGCTGTAAAGCGAGGGGCGTCGGGTACGTCTGATGGCGTCAACGAACTGGCCTGATAGAGCTGACTGTCGGCGTCGTTGGGCAATTCATTGGCGTCGCTGATTGAGGCATCGTCGACCACAGCACGAGAAGTCGCTGCCGCGATCGGCGGAACAAAATCGGCTGGTGCGTCTTCGGCCATGAAGTCTGGCCCGGGTAGATGAGGTTCAACGATCGCCTGAAAGTGTGCTGACGCATCGAAAACACCATCGCAATGGCCGCAGCGAACCCAGCCGTCCGAGACTTTCAATTGATCAGGAACGACCTTGAACATCGTTCGGCATGTAGGGCAACAGGTTATCAAGCTCATCGCGTCGAATTGTAGGGCTTGCTGCCTTGGCAACGTTCAGATTTTTGCCGTCATCAAAATCCAGCCGTCTTCGCTGTCGGCCACGCTCAAGGTAGCGTAAGGGGCATAGGCCGCTTTGAGTTCGTCGGCTTGCCGCTCCAGAATGCCGGCCAAAACCAAGTGGCCACCCGGCGCGACGTGTGCGCACAGCAGCGGAGCCAGAACCTTCAGTGGCGTGGCCAAAATATTTGCCAGCACGGTTTGATAGGTGCCCGAAGATTTATCGGGCAATCCAGCCTTCAACTGAACGTGATTAGCCTCGGCGTTGGCGAGGGTCGACTGCACGGCAGCTTCATCGATGTCGACCGCATCAATATCCGTTGCACCGAATTTAGCGGCACCGATGGCCAGAATGCCCGAGCCGCAACCGTAGTCAAGTACACGACTACCGGCGCGACCAGCGGCAATCCAGCGCAGGCACATGCGGGTGGTCGGATGGGTGCCGGTGCCGAAAGCTAAGCCCGGATCCAGCCGGATCACTTGGCGTGCCTGGGCCGGTGGTTCATGCCAAGTGGGGACGATCCAGAACTCAGGCGTGATCTCGACCGGCGTGAACTGCGATTGCGTCAAGCGGACCCAATCCTGCTCAGGCACGGGGCTGACAGCGACCACTTGACAGCCAGTGAAGAAATCTTGCGCAGCGAGCAGCTCGGCCGCGTCACGCGCAGCTGCCTCATTGGGGAACAGCGCGACGATGCGTGAGCGCTCCCAACCGGCTTTGGGCGGCGGCATGCCGGGCTCGCCAAACAGCGCCTGCTCAGCGGGCGTCTGGGCATCGGCATCTTCAACCGACACGCTCAAAGCGTCGAGGGCGTCGAGCGCATCGCTGACGCTCTCGACGGCATCCACAGGGGCCAGCATGACCAGTTCAAAAAGACTCATGGAAAGACCTGCCAAATTAGTAAAACAACCCGCAGCGCATCACCAAAGAGCGCGTGCGGGTTTGAAACTGAGGGCTGAAGCTTAGCGTTGCCGCTGCGACAACCACTCTTCCAAATAGTGAATGTTGGTGCCGCCGTCGACGAACTTGGCGTCCACCATCAACTCACGATGAAGTGCAATATTGGTGTTGATGCCTTCGACCACTGTTTCAGCCAGCGCCGTGCGCATGCGGGCCAAGGCCTGCTCGCGTGTGTCGCCGTGCACAATGATCTTGCCAATCATCGAATCGTAATTTGGCGGCACAAAATAGTTGGCGTAGATGTGCGAGTCCACCCGCACGCCAGGGCCGCCTGGCGCATGCCATGTCGTGATACGACCCGGCGACGGCGTGAACTTATAAGGGTCTTCGGCGTTGATGCGGCATTCAATCGAATGGCCTTTGATCTCGATCTGACGTTGCGTGAACGGCAGACGTTCGCCCGCCGCCACCATGATTTGCGTCTTCACGATGTCAACGCCGGTGACCCATTCAGTGACCGGGTGCTCGACCTGAACGCGGGTGTTCATTTCAATAAAATAGAACTCACCGTTTTCATACAAGAACTCGAAAGTGCCTGCACCTCGGTAACCAATTTTCTTCACGGCGGCAACGCAGCGCTCACCGATTTTTTCGATCAGCTTGCGCGGAACGCCGGGTGCCGGCGCTTCCTCGATGACTTTTTGATGCCGGCGCTGCATGGAGCAGTCGCGTTCGCCGAGCCAGACCGCATTTTTGTGCTGGTCAGCCATGATCTGGATTTCAATGTGGCGCGGGTTCTGAAGAAATTTCTCCATGTACACCGCTGGATTGCCGAATGCGGCGCCGGCTTCGGCCTTGGTCGTTTGCACGGCATGGATCAGCGCCGCCTCGGTATGCACCACGCGCATGCCACGCCCACCGCCGCCGCCCGCGGCCTTGATGATGACCGGGTAACCGACCGCTTTGGCCGTGCGCTTGATGATGGCAGCGTCGTCGGGCAAGGCGCCTTCAGAGCCCGGCACACAAGGCACACCGGCCTTGATCATGGCCTGCTTGGCAGACACCTTGTCGCCCATGATGCGGATGGATTCGGGCGTTGGGCCGATGAACTTGAAGCCGCTTTTTTCCACGCGCTCAGCAAAATCAGCGTTTTCGCTCAGGAAACCATAACCGGGGTGGATGGCCTCGGCGTCTGTGACCTCGGCTGCGGCAATGATGGCCGGCATACTGAGATAGCTCTGCGCGGATGGCGCTGGCCCGATACAGACTGACTCGTCGGCCAGCTTGATGTACTTGGCTTCGCGGTCGGCTTCGGAATAAACCATCACGGCCTTGACGCCGAGCTCCCGACAAGCCCGCTGAATACGCAAGGCAATTTCACCGCGGTTGGCGATCAGAATTTTTTTAAACATAGCGCCCGCTTCACTCGATGATGAAGAGGGATTGTCCGTACTCCACGGCCTGACCGTTGTCACACAACATTGCGGTGATGGTGCCCGACTTGTCAGCCTCGATCTCGTTGAGAATCTTCATGGCTTCAATGATGCAAATGGTGTCGCCTTCTTTGACTTGGCTGCCGATGTCGACAAAAGCCTTGGCACCCGGGCTGGCCGAGCGGTAGAAAGTTCCCACCATCGGCGATTTCACCGCATGACCGGCCGCTTCAGCTGGTGCCGCAGAAGCTGCAACCGGCGCTGCAACAGCAGCAGGTGCCACAGCCGCCATGGCAGGCGCTTGCATCACCACGGGCGCAGCACCCATGAATTTGACAATTCTGACTTTGCCTTCGGCTTCGGTGATTTCAAGTTCCGACACGTTCGACTCTGAAACCAAGTCAATCAGTGTTTTGAGTTTGCGTAAATCCATGTTTTCTTCTCCGGCGGCGCTGGCGGACGGAAAGTCCGGCCTATGCTTTGATGGGAAGAGCTCGCTGCGAGCTCTTGTCGTCAGGTACTTACACCTGATGTTAAACGATGCATACACCATGATTTGGCAGTCTTCGTTCACTAAACAGCTTCAATTGTACTCATCCACGAAGTTACAAATCATGGATGACTGGATTTTCTCGAGTCTTGCACTGCGGGAGGGGCGCATTCCGAGCGATAGAAAAACTCATCCTTAAAACCAACACCTAAGAACTTTAACGCAAATTGACCCTCTATTTGCCGCTGAAGACAGCTGAACGGAAATAGCTACTGGCAATCAAACCAATGCGGCCCAGCTGACGAGGTCTGCCGGCAGCAGCTGCCCGCTTTTACGCTGCAGCACATCACCAGAGGCACCAAAGGCCACAGAAAATGGCAAGCCACCTGTTAAATTACCCATGCGCTTACTCAAATCCGTCCCGCCCAACCCGGCCATGGCGATCGGAAAATCGAGCGGTGACTTTTGCAGCCAAGCGCGCACAGCACTTGGCTGATCAACCGCTAAACCCAGCACACGCCAACCCCGTGCCCGCTGTTCTTGGTGGAAACGATTCAGCAAAGGCAACTCTTCCACGCAAGGCGGGCACCAAGTCGCCCAAAAATTCACCAGCAACGGTTGACCCGCAAAACTGCTTATTTTCAGCGGCGCGCCATCAGGCGTTTCCATCTCCAAGGCCCAGAATGGATCAGCAGACGAATGAGCGGACGATGAGGCCTGATGACGGTCTCGCCACCACCATGCGGCACCGGCGCCAGCCAGACCCGCCGCCACGGCCGTGCCGGCAAACAGCATGTTTCTACGTTTGATCATCTAAGTCCCTGCTCATTTCAAATTTAACTTTAAGCCAGTTTCGCAGGTTTTAAAGCCCTGATCGCTGAAGATACGGGCTAATTTTTCACACAGCCAGCAAGCGCTCAACCGCCGCTAAATCTCCGCGCGGCGTGCGGCCCTTGGCATCCGGCCGCAAAGCCCCGCGTAAATCGTCGTGGTCATAAACCATCAGATGCACCCCAACGGTTTCCTGCAAGGGTTTGCAAACGCTGCGAATGCTCAGGGCCTCCACACTGTCGCCCCAAAACCCGGTGACGGTGCGGGGTTCGTAATCCACCTGGTGCTCAATCAGGGCAATTTCAGCCGACTTCGAGTCATCACAAAACAGCTGGATATAAATGTCGGACAGCCGAGTAGCGGTGCCATGCCAGACAGCACCCCCCAAAAACGGCCGGAACTCGGCCATGCGCTGCATCCAGACCAGGGCGAGTTCACGCAAGGCTTGCAACTCGGCCGGCTGCGTATCAGCGCAAAACAGCGCGATGTATTCATGTACCGCGTCTTCAATCTCATCATTCCCCGGCAACTCAGTGCGGGACGGCAGCGCCATCTGCTTGACCGCACGGCGCTTGGCGGGACCGTATTCAAGCCCCTCTTCCACCACCATGGCGGCCGCTGCGGCGGCGATTTCAGCTTTCAGGCTGTGCGGTTCAAAAGAGTTCATGGGGGGTATTTTTGCACCCGTTGAGCCGCCCCGTAGATGAAAGGTTGAAGCCGCGCCACCGGCCGCTGCCTAAAATGCCGCATGCACATACATATATTGGGAATCTGCGGCACCTTCATGGGCGGCTTGGCCGCCCTCGCCCGCGAAGCTGGCCATCAAGTCACCGGCTGCGACACCGGCGTTTACCCGCCCATGAGCGACCAACTGCGCAGCTTGGGCATTGAATTGACCGAAGGCTATGACGACGGCGTGTTGCAGCAAGCCGGCTTCAAGCCCGACATGTTTGTCATCGGCAACGTGGTGTCGCGTGCCCAGTTGCCAGACGGCAGTCCCAAGTTCCCGCTGATGGAAGCCATTCTCAACCAAGGCCTGCCCTACACCAGCGGCCCGCAGTGGCTGGCCGAGCACGTGTTGCAAGGCCGACATGTGCTGGCGGTCGCTGGCACGCATGGCAAAACCACGACGACCGCCATGCTCACCTGGATTCTGGAGCAGGCAGGTTTGCAGCCGGGCTTTTTGATCGGCGGTGTGCCCTTGAACTTTGGCGTCTCCGCCCGCCTCGGCCAAGGCCCATGCTTTGTGATCGAGGCCGACGAGTACGACACGGCCTTTTTCGACAAGCGCAGCAAGTTTGTGCATTACCGGCCGCGCACCGCCATCTTGAACAACTTGGAGTTTGACCATGCCGACATTTTTGAGAACTTGGCGGCCATTGAACGTCAGTTCCACCACTTGGTACGGACCGTGCCGTCGCAAGGCCGCGTGGTGGTGAATGCCGCCGAAGCCAGCTTGACGCGCGTGCTCGCGCAAGGCTGCTGGAGTGAGCAAACACTCTTTGGCGATAGCCTTTCAAATCGAACCGGCTTCACGGCTTTAGGTGAACCGCAAGCCTTTCAAATAGTGAAAGGCGGCCAGCCTGTGGCCGAGGTGCACTGGGTCATCAGCGGTGTCCACAACCAGCTGAATGCGCTGGCCGCCATCGCTGCGGCCGAGCATGTCGGCGTCAGCCCGAGCACCTCAGCCCAAGCGCTCAGCAGCTTTGAGAACGTCAAACGCCGCATGGAAGTACGCGGCGTGGTGCAGCGCACGGGCGGCGACATCACGGTCTACGACGACTTTGCGCACCATCCAACGGCGATCCACACCACCATCGACGGCTTGCGTCGGCAGCTGAATGCACAAGGCCACTCGGCAGCGCGCATTCTAGCGATCTTCGAGCCGCGCAGCAACACCATGAAGCTAGGCACCATGACCGCCCAGCTGCCGTGGAGCTTGGAGCAAGCCGACCTGGCGTTTTGCCACGCCGGCGGTCTCGACTGGGACGCCAGAGCGGCCCTCGCGCCCATGGGTACACGGGCCCAGGTCGCCGACACCCTCGACACCTTGCTGACTCAGGTCAAAGCCGCAACGCAGCCCGGCGACCATTTGCTGTGCATGAGCAACGGCGGCTTTGGCGGCATTCACGCAAAACTGCTTGACGCGCTGGCGGCCTGATAAAAGGACCGCCAGCAGCGCTTCGTGAAAAAGCTCAGCGGGCGCGTCGGGCCTTCACGGACTGCGACAAGCCTTCCAGCAGCTCCAGTGAATCGCCCCAGCTCAAGCAGGCGTCGGTGATGCTCTTGCCGTATTCCAGCGCTTTGGCGTCGTCCTTGCCCGGCGTGAACTTCTGCGCCCCCGGATTCAAATGGCTCTCCACCATCAGGCCGAAGACCTGACGCGATCCACCGGCAACTTGGGCCCCGATGTCGCGCGCCACTTCCAGCTGTTTTTCGTGCTGCTTGGAACTGTTGGCGTGACTGCAGTCGACCATCAGCGTCGCGGGCAGTTTGGCGGCTTCGAGGTCTTTGCACGCGGCGCTGACGCTGGCGGCGTCATAGTTGGGTGCTTTGCCACCGCGCAAAATCACGTGGCAGTCCGGATTGCCATTGGTTTGCACGATCGCCACCTGGCCGTTTTTGTGCACCGACAAAAAGTGGTGGCCACGCGCCGCAGCCTGAATCGCATCGGTGGCGATGCGGATGTTGCCATCCGTCCCGTTCTTGAAGCCAATCGGCGCCGAAATACCCGACGCCAATTCGCGGTGCACCTGACTTTCAGTGGTGCGCGCGCCAATCGCGCCCCAGGCGATCAAGTCACCGATGTATTGCGGTGAAATCACGTCCAGAAACTCGCTGCCCGCCGGCAAGCCCATCCGGTTGATGTCGATCAGCAACTGGCGGGCAATCCGCAGACCTTCGTCGATGCGGTAGCTTTCATCCAAGTACGGGTCATTGATGAGGCCCTTCCAGCCGACCGTGGTGCGGGGCTTTTCGAAGTACACCCGCATCACAATTTCCAGCGTGTCAGCGTACTTGTGACGCTGCTCAACCAGCTTGCGGGCGTACTCCAAAGCCGCCATCGGGTCATGAATCGAGCAAGGGCCGATGACCACCAGCAGCCGGTCGTCGGTGCCGGCCATGATGTTGTGGATGCTGTGCCGCGTCTGGGAGATCAGACTCTCGACCGGTGTACCGGCAATCGGGAAGAAGCGAATTAAATGCTCGGGAGGTGGAAGCACGGTGATGTCCTTGATGCGTTCGTCGTCTGTCTGGCTGGTTTTAAAGACGGGACTTGCATAGCGGGCTTCACTGGTGTTCTGGACTGGCGCATTCATGACGGGCTTCCTTGTGGGTTAACTGGGGAATTCGGGTGCAAAAAAAAACCGCCGGAGGGTCCGGCGGTTTTTGAGATTCAGCTGCGTTTTCTGGGCTTACGCAAGGATCTCTCTACCGCCGGAGGCGCTTGAGAACCAAAAGTAAGAAAAATAAAATACGGCTGAATGCATGGGGGTCAATGTAGCACAGGTGAGTGAGGTTCAAAAATCAGGCGGTTCCGCCGACCGTCAGACCGTCGATGCGCAAGGTCGGTTGGCCAACGCCCACCGGCACGCTCTGGCCTTCTTTGCCGCAGGTGCCGACGCCGCTGTCAAGCGCCATGTCGTTGCCCATCATGGTCACGCGTGTCAAGGCATCGGGGCCGTTGCCGACAATCGTCGCACCCTTAACGGGGTAGAGAATTTTGCCGTTTTCAACCCAAAACGCTTCGCTGGCGGAGAAGACAAATTTACCGGAGGTGATGTCGACCTGACCACCGCCGAAGTTGGTGGCGTAAAGCCCTTTCTTGATGCTCGCCACGATCTCTTCAGGGGCCTTGTCGCCGCCCAGCATGTAGGTATTGGTCATGCGCGGCATCGGCGTGTGCGCATAGCTTTCGCGGCGACCGTTGCCGGTTGGCTTGACCTTCATCAGACGGGCATTCAGCGAGTCCTGAATGTAGCCCTTCAAGATGCCGTCTTCGATCAGCACATTGCGCTGGCTGGCGTTGCCTTCATCGTCCACATTGAGGGAACCACGACGATCGGCCAAGGTGCCGTCGTCCAGCACCGTCACACCTTTGGCGGCGACGCGTTCGCCAATGCGGCCGGC
>CANCCE010000056.1 GCA_947374505.1 Comamonadaceae bacterium
CTTGATGGATATTCAAGCCCGCGCGCTTGAAGAAGGTATGCCCTACCAGACCCTGATTGCCAGCGTGCTTCACAAGTTTGTGTCTGGGCGGTTTGTTGAATCGCCATCAGGTTTAGCCCTAGGCTCGAGCGGGACCCGCAAAAAGCGGAGCAGCTCTTAAGTTCAATTTACTTGTTGGTGTAGATCGACATCATGCCGTCGAAGCTGGTTTTCAGGCTGGTCTTCTGGCTGTTGATGTTGCCGACCAGGGTTTCCATGGCCGCAAACTGCTTGGTGTAACGGTCTAACAAAACTTGCATGCGGGTCTGCAAATCCGTCAGAGTGACCTTGAGTTTGTCGGCTTGCGTGGTGGCGCTGGCGCTTTGGGTCAGCAGCACACCGTCTGGTGCCAGCAGGGCTGAGATTTTGCGAAAAGCATCGCCGGCAATGCCGGAACCATTGGCCGAAAAGGTCAGACCAGTCACTGCTGTGCCACTGGTGTCTTTAGCAGACAGCGTAAACCCGGAAGACCCTGTGCTTCCCATGACCATGATTTTGTAAGGTGTCGTGCCTGTGGAGTCTTGCACCAATTGCGCGGAAAAACCTTGCTTGCTGGCATTGATGGCGTCGACCACCCCTTGCGGCGTGGTACTGCCAACAGCAATCGGAACCACAAAAGTGCCCGTGCTGTTCACCAGTGAGACCGAAAAAGCGGCGCCAGCGTTGATGCTTGTGGTGGCTGAGGCATAACCCGCGCTGGTGCTGAAAGGCGGGCTGGTGGCGCTGCGGTTGTTCTGGTTGCCGGTGAAGGTTTTGACGACGTCATCGAAGTTACTGGTCAGTGCGGCGTCGAGCTTGGTCGAATCCAGCGTCATGACACCGGTGCGGTCAACGCTCAGCCCCATCTGCCATAGCGCACTCACGTTGGTGCCAGGTGACGACGACTCGCCCAGCAGCATGTCGCGCAGTTGTGAGCGGACTTGGCGTACGACGGAGTCCCCCACCAGCGTTGCGCCATAGGTGTCCAGTGTCGATTTAGAGTTGCTGACTTCAGTCAGGATGTTGTTGACATCGTTGTAGGCAGTGACCAAGGCATTGATTTTGGTTTTGATCTGCGTGGTGTCTCGCGTCAAATTGATGCTTGCAGCTGTTGTGGTGGTTGAATTAAGGGTGAGCGTGACTCCGTCAATGGCGTCAGTCACGCTGTTGGAGCTGCGGGTATAAGTCACGCCATCAACGGTCAGTACCGAGTCGGCAGCGGCCGTTTGGGTGAAGTTGAGTGCGGTGAGCACGCTGCTAGGGGCGGTACTCATGGTGAATGCACCGGCCGAACCGTCAGCGCCTGAGAGCAAAACCTTGTAAGTTGGGGAAGATGTGCTACCAGTGTTGACGAGCCGGGCCGTGACCGCCAGGCCTGCGGCGTTGATGGCACTGACCAGACCCTGAGGGGTGTCGTCACCGGCGGCAACGGTGACCGTGACAGTCGAGCTGATACCCGTGATGGCCTTGGTGCTGTTCGCAGTCGTCCCTAGATTGATGCTGTCACCCGTCAATGCCACCGAACCCGACGTGTTGACAGCCGTCACACCCGTCGTGCTGGTTTTGGCGTTGATCGCAATCGCCAGGTTGTCAAACTTGCGGGCGGTGATGGCGATGTCAGTGACGTTGGCGCTGGTGGTAGACGTCGCTGTCACCGTGGACCCACTGACCGTCCCGGTTGTAAAACCTGCCGTGAAGGTCCCGCTGTAAGTTCCCAGGGCTGCGCTGCTTGTGTTGGTGCTGGTTGCAGTTGCGGCATCCATACCGCTCGTCAGGCTTGCAAAGGCTGCAGCGACATCTGCGCTAGCCATAGCCGCTGTGGCTGTGAAAGTCATGCCGTTGACTGTCGCTTTTTGGCCTGCAGCCAAAGCTGAAAACGTGATCACGGACGTTTCAGCAACTGCTGTACTGGAAGGCACAGTCGCAAAAGTTGCGGCATTATTATCAACAGATGTGTACACAGCCGTTGCGCTTGTTGTCGCAGCGGAAGCATAGCCGGCGGTGTTCGAACCCGTGTAGGTTCCTAGCGCTGCACTCACGGTGTTCCTAGCCGTGACTTGCGCGGCAGTTTCAGCAGTTAGTACAGCAGAGAATGCGGCCCCAACTTGAATGGCTGTCATGGCACTTGTAGCGGTGAAGGTCAAGCCATTCACCGTGGCAGCTTGTCCAGCAGCCAATGCACTGAACACAACCGTCTCTGTTGACTTTGAAGTTGAACCGACGACAAATGTTGATACTGGGGTCGCTGATGCGGAGCCAGAAGCTGTCACCACTGTGGGGTCCGCAGACACTGCGTCGATGGCTGTGCCGTTGATGGTCAGGCCTGAAACTGCCGCCGTGGACGTGGATGTCGCGGCAACCGCGTCGGTGCCAATCTTCAAGTCCATGGTGAAGCCGCTACCGGCGTTCAAAGACGTCGTGCTGGCCGCAAAGCTGGTGGAGGTATTGCGCTGCGCGCTGGCCAGCGAAGCGATGGACACAGAATGGCTGCCTGATGCGGCACCCACGCTGGCGGTCACCCCCAAGGCGGCGGTATTGGAGTTGCTGACGCTGCTGGCGTTAAAGCTGTTGGCGTCTTTCATGGCGAGGAGCGATTCGTTCATGGTCTTCAGCATGAAACTGACAGCTGCATAGCCAGAGACGCGGGCTTCGCTTTTGGAGATCTTGGTGTTGATCTGCTGCTCTTGCGGCGCTTTTTCGGCATCGACCAGGCCTTGCGCCAAGGCGGCAACGTCTACACCGGAACCCGCGTTCAAGGCGGTGATGATTTTTTGCGCACTGGCACGATTGGCTGCTTGTGTCGATTGTGCTGTGGCGGCAGACGTTGTGGCAGTGCTGGCCGTGTTGGCGGAAGTGACTGCGGTGGTGGCCATCGGGTACTTGCCTTAAAAAATTGCGGGAGGCGTCATTGCGCTCTCAATGACGGAAAGAACACTTGGTGGTATCGATTGATCGACTGCTGCGCGATTATCTTTAGCCCTTGCATTTCAAAACATCAACGAATGTAGTCAAACAGACTGAGCTTGGAGATCTTGCCAAAGCTGCTCTGGGCGGCTTCGAGGGAGAGCATCTGCTTGTTCATCTGGGTGATGGCGGTGGCGTAGTCCAAATCTTGAACCGAAGACAGGGTGGTTTTGAGATTCAGACGTGTTTCGTCGAGCACAGCCGTTTGGGTATCGGCCACATTCATGTCGGTACCGACTTGGGCTAAAGACAGTGACACGCCGTTTTGCAGCGCATCCATTTCGCCAATGCCGCGCTGCATGGCAGTTTGGTCTGAATTTTTAAGGGCAGCAGCGAGGTCGTCGATGGCTTGAAAAAAACCAACACCCGTTTTAACGCCGGCGCTGTCTTGCCGAACAACACGCACAAAGGCGTCAGTCCCGGAGCGATTGAGTTGCACGCTGCGCTGGTCTCCAACCGATACCGTCATGCGCGTCTGGTCTCCTTGGTAAGTCACCACGCCTGCTGGGTTCGGGGCAAATGGAGGTTGACTGACACGGCTTCCGGCAAAAAGGTAGTTGCCCCTGCTGTCTTGCGAATTGGCCAGACTGACTATTTGGTCGCGCAGACCGCCCATTTCCAGGGCCAAGGCTTGACGGTCCGTAGGCGCAAGGGTTGAGCTGGCAGCTTGCACCGAAATATCTTTGATGCGCAGCAACAAATTGCTGACGGTTTGCAGGGATGACTCCTCATCCTTTAGTCGCGTTTGTACCGTTCCCAACGTCGACGCGTAACTGTCTTGCCGGTTGATGATCGACTGTAGGCGCTGAATGTTGGCAGCTTGGTCGGGCGCATCGCTGGCAGCGACAATTTGTTTGCCGGAGGCCAGTTGCGCCTGGGACTTGGCCAGACTCGACTGCACGCTGCTCATTTGCTGGGTGGCTCGGTCAAACAGAGCGGAGGTTGAAATTTTCATGGGAAATCCTCAAATTCGTCGCATGGGTCAATGAACGGCGAGTACGGCGTCAAACAGGGTCCCCGCGACTTGCATGACCTTTGCGGAAGCTTGGTAAGCCTGTTGAAAGCGGATCAAATTGGCGGCTTCTTCATCCAGGCTCACGCCTGAGACTTGGTCACGCGAAGTCACGGCTTGGTCGTGCACCACGGTCAGCGCTTGCTGGGCGATGGTGGCCTGACGAGAGATGTTGCCCATGTCATTGACTTGGTCGATATAAGTCGTGCCAATGGTTTTTCCGCCCACCAGTTTGGCGCTTTCAAGCGCGGTCAGCCGAAGCATGTTTTCGTTGTTGCCGGTACCATCGGTATTGCCATCTAAGCTGAAGCTATCGCCAGATTTTGGCGCCGTGGTGAAGCTGAGTTTCAGGCCGCGGTACTCAATCCCGGCGGTGAGTTGACTGGCGTCATAACTGCGTTCAGCCAGCACCGTACCCGTCGTGGTGTCCGTGATGGTGTAATTATTGTCTGCCGTGAACGTGAGTTTCAAGGGCTGCGAACGCAACACACTCGCGGTGTCTGCCGGGCTGCCTGCGTAGCTGGCAGCGACTGAGGCCTTGCCAGCGCCGCCACTGACAAAAACCAGCACGTCCTCAGGCACTGTGCCTTTGAGGGTGGCGCTGGTTCTAAAACCCAACTTGGCCAAATCTGCAGGACCACCGCCTTGACCAAAACTGAGCTCCACGGAGGTGTCTTGGCCAGTGACCAGCGCGCGTTGAATCTGCACTTGACCGGTGTAAACACCGTCTGTGATGTTCAAAGCGTTGCCGGTAGACGCAACCGACCCCAGCGTGATGTCTTTGCCCTGCTGCGCAGTGATGTTCGTCAGAACGACTTCACCATCTCTTGAAAAACTCGCGACAACACCGGTGCTTTTTGTGGCATCTGCGGCGTTTGTTGTCTGGGCATTGATGGCGTCCACCATGTCTGCAGCGCTGGCAAAACCAGTTGGCGGCTTGGTGATCGTCTGGCCATTGATGACGAGGGTGTTGAGCAGTTTCAAGTTGGCGGCTGGGACACGCACTTCATTTGTAGCGGTCGCAGTGACACCGGGTGCTGCCGCAGCCGTGAGCCATGCCGCGACGTCGCTGGCCTGCAAGGTGGCGTTACCTGCCCCTGGTGCTAAGGGTCCTAATGGGATGCCGTTCAGCTTGATCGCGCCAGTAGCCACAACAGCGCCTGTCATACCCACCGCAATGCGGTTGCCCGACAACAGTGCTGCTATGGCCCGCGGGGCACCTGGCTGACCTTGGCTGTCATAGGTCTGCTGCGACAGCACACCAGCACGAGCACCGTAAAACACATTCATCCCCTGGAAACTTTTATCGCCCGTGGCGTTCAAATACGCCGTGCTATAGGTAGCGCCTACCGCCATGCCCTGCCCTGGCGCCATGACTTGGGCCTGTGCCGCAGCGTCTAGCGGTGGGCCCAGCAGTTGCCGGCCGTCACGGGTGACGACTTGTAATTGCTGACCTGCCTGAGCGCCATCCAGGTAAATAGAGACGTCATGCATGCCCCCAGGAATTGCCGCAACCGCCACAACCGGCTTGTTGCTGGTGAGCTCTATGGCACGACCTGCGCTGGGGTGGGGATTGTTGACGAAAAGGTCGGCTATATTTCCGGGACCTAGCAATGGGCTCGGTGCGAAAACGACAGTGGCGTTGGCGCCGCTGGTGTTGTTGGCGTCTTTGATGACTCGAAACTGAGCTGCTGCCGCGATGCGCATCGGGTCCGTGACGACCACCGACAGACCACCAGCGACAGAGCTGGCTTTCGGATCAATCGCAAACAAATTACCGGCTTTTTGACCGTAGCCATCAATGCCTTGTGAGTGCACATCGTTGACCGCTTTGACCACCGTGGTCGCCAGAAAATCCAAGGCATTGCGGGTGCTGCTGAGCACTTGTTCGCGAAAAGCCATCAATCCAGCCAACTGACCGCTGGTGACACCGGACAGTGCCGCAGGCTTGCCATAAGGGTCCAGCACGAGACTGATTTTCCCGGAAGCCGCGGCCTTCAGATCGACACCCACAAGCGTGGCAGTGCCACCGTCAACGATGACGTCGTGCGTCAATGCAGAGCCAAGGCTAACCAGCACTTCGCCATTCGGTTTGAAGCTGGTGTTGAGGTGGCTGAAGTCGGATAGTTTGCGCAGCAACAGGTCACGCTGGTCGAGCAGCTCTGCCGGCTGCCGGTCTACTGATGGTGTTTTGCTCAGTTGCTTGTTGACCAGCGCCAACTGCTGTGACAAGGTATTGATTTGACCCACATTGGTTTGAATCGCCTGGCTCGTTTCGGTGTCGACCAGGTCAAGCTGTGCCGACAACTCGCCAAAACTCGAGGTCAGACCCTGAGCGTCGCGCACAAAGGCACCGCGCAGCACCGTCGAAGCTGGGTCGGCTGACAAACTACGGGCTGACGCAAAAAATTTGTCTAAGGAACTGACCAAACCTGTGCTGGCGCCAGACATCACATCAATGACGCGGTTGGCGTAGGTCACCATGGGTGCTTGACTTTGCAAGTCGGAGTTGCTGTTGCGCAGGTTGGTATCCGCAAAAGCACTGTATTGCCGCTGAACCTGGTCAAACACCACGCCAGTGCCGATAAAAGCATTGCCGACCTGGCTCGGTGCGCCCGCCTGAAGTTTCACCTCTTGTCGTGAATACCCATCGGTGGCGACGTTGGCAATGTTGTTACTGACCGTTCCCAGCGCTTGCTGGTAGGCCATGACCGCATTGCCGCTGATGCTGAGCAAATCACTCATGGCTCAGTCCCTGATGTGTTGTTGGCTTTTGGCAAAGGGATAGGCGCACCTGGGTATTGAAATTTCTTCAAGTTAGGACCGGCAACATCCAACGAAAAGCTTTTAGCCGGGCTTTGCAGCGGCAACCCTTTGCCGGCGACGTCACGCGACTGCAACATCTCCGCTGTGCTCGGCTGCGGTGTGAGTTTCTGGCTTTGACTGGCCACCAGCATGTCGGCCACACCCATCATGTTGCGCTTGGCCAGCTGGACAGAGACCTCTTTGTCAAACATCCCCTCAAAGGTTTCTGCACCCGAAGACTCCACCAAGTCACTTTTAGCCGTCGACTCACGCATGGACTTCATCATCATCTGCAAAAACATGCCTTCAAACTGCTGTGCGGTTTCACGCAGAGCCGCTTTGCTGTCTTTATGCGCTTGGCCTTTCAACTGACCCAGACCTTCGAAGTCAAGGTAAGAGCGAGCCGTGGAGGTGTTGACGGGTTCCATGGCTTTGAATTAAATAATGACCAGGTCAGCGCGCAAGCTGCCGGAGCTTTTCAGGGCTTCAAGAATGGCGATCAGTGCCGATGGCGTGGCGCCAACCTGGTTCACTGCATCGACAATTTGCCGCAGATCCACCCCAGGCTGGAACAAGAACATCGGCTTGTTGGGTTCGCTGACCTTGATGTCTGCGTTTTGCACGGCGGTGGTCTGGCCCTGAGAGAAAGGAGCGGGTTGAGACACATCGTTGGTGGCGGTGATGGCCACAGAAATAGTGCCATGCGACACAGCCGCTGCCGTGACCCGCACATTGCGGCTGATGACAACCGTGCCGGTGCGGGAGTTGATGACGACGCGGGCCGGTGGGTCACCCGGCAGCACATCGAGGTTTTCGACCATGCTCATGAAGGCGACCCGCTGGCTGAGGTCTTGTGGCGCCCGGACCGAGATAGAGACACCATCCAGGGCATTGGCAACGTCTGATCCAAAGCGTGTGTTGATGGCGTTGATGATGGCCGTGGTGGTGGTGAAATCACTTTCACGCACGTTCAAAATCAGCAGCTCAGCGCTGGCAAATGGGTTCTCGACCACTTTTTCTACTGTGGCACCTGAGGGCACCCGTGCAGAAGTTGGCACGCCAATAGAAACTTTTGAACCTGCGGCACTGGCGTCTACGCCGGTGGTGGTCAGAGCCCCTTGGGCCAGTGCATAAATTTCGCCGTCAACGCCGCGCAAACTGGTTAAAACCAAGTTGCCGCCGCGCAAACTGGCCGCTTTGCCAATGGCCGAGACGTTGATGTCAATTTTTTGACCCGGCTTGCTAAAGCCTGGCAATTCTGCGGTGACCATGACCGCGGCGGAATTCTTCAGGTCGACCTTGCCGACGTTACCCGCCGTGTCGAAGTCAGACAAAGGGCCTTCCAGGCTGACACCCAACCGGCCCAACATGGCCTTCATGCTTTGCGTGGTGAAGGAGACGTCAGCACCATCGCCCGTGCCTTGCAGACCGACCACCAAACCGTAACCCACCAATTGGTTGCTGCGCATAGCCGCCACACTGGCAATGTCCTTGACACGGTCAGCGTGCGCAGCCTGCGGTGCCAGTGCGGCGACCAGCGTCAACGCGCTCAGCAAACCATGCAGCAAAGACGAGAGTGATTTTTTGATCATGAAGGCAGACGATTCGGAAAATGAAGACGAGTCAGCTTAAAAAGGCCAGAACTTGAGCAGTGCACTGGTGCCCCAACCGGCACGTGTGGCAGCCGCCAAGTCACCGGTGCCGCGGTAGGTGATCTGCGCATTCACCAAACGGCGGGACTGCACCATGTTGTTCGGCGAAATATCTTCCGGACGAATGACACCCGCGACCTGAATCACTTCGGTGCCTTCAGACAACGCCAATTGTTTTTCGCCGCGCAACACCAGGTTGCCGTTGGGCAGCACATCGATCACGGTGACAGACACCGTGCCAGTCAAGCTGGCCGTCTGGTCAGCTGTTCCGGCACCGGTGCTGGTGTTGCTGCCGCCGGTCAGGGGCAGCCCGCCCAACAAGCCACCCATCTTGCTGGCCGAGTTCAAGAGTCCGGTCGGCAACAGGTCATTCTTAGAGACCCGGCTGAGAGCGTTGTTTTGCGTACGGGCCGCTTGCGTGGCTTCATTGAGGACCACGGTGACGACATCACCGACCTGTAAATTACGACTCCGGCCAAACCAGCTGTCACTCACACGGCCAACATAAATACCGCCGGTGGCTTGGCGCGAACGCTCAGCCGTCACCGGATAAACCGGTGCAAACTCGGGCGAATGGGCCAGCGGCGTTTGCGGTTGCAAAGCACTGCATCCACTGAGCAACAACAAGGGCAATGCGGTGAATAAGAAACGGCTCATGGCATGCATCACATATTGGTGTTGAGGAAGCGCAGCATGCCGTCGACAGCGGAGATCGCCTTTGAGTTGATCTCATAGGCGCGTTGGGTCTCGATCATGCTGACCATTTCTTCCACCACGTTGACGTTGGAAGCCTCCAGCGAGCCTTGCATCAAGGTCCCGGCACCGTTCAAACCGGGTTGCAGCACAGTCGGGGTACCGCTGGCGGGGGTTTCTTTCATCTGGTTGGCACCCATTGACTGCAGGCCACTCGGATTGACAAAGCGCGCCAATTGCAACTGACCAATGACTTGAGACCCCCCTGTGGCGAGTTCAATCGAGACCGCACCGGTGCTGGCGACCGTGACACTGGCAGCGGTGTTGGGGATGGTGATGGCCGGCTGCAGCAAACCGCCGCTGGAATTGACCATTTGCCCGGTCGGCGAGAGCTTGAAGCTACCGTCACGCGTATAGGCAATGGTGCCGTCAGACTTGGCGATCTGAAAGTAACCGTCACCAGTGATGGCGATGTCAAGCGGATTGGACGTGTTGATGATGCCGCCTTGAGCATGGATTTTTTCAGTGGCGGCAATGCGGACACCGGTACCGAGCATCATGCCGGTCGGTGCCACAGCGTTGACGTCGGTCTGGCCACCCGGTTGGCGGATATTTTGGTAGAGCATGTCTTCGAAGACAGCGCGGTCACGCTTGAAGCCCGTGGTGTTCACGTTCGCCAAGTTATTTGAAATCACGTTCATGCGCGTCTGTTGCGCGTCGAGGCCTGTTTTGGCCACCCACATTGATGCATCCATCTCAGCTCCTTGTCTCGTGTGTTGCGTTCAGGCTGGCCATGGCATCAGCCTAGTTTCATCATGGTGGCGCCAGACTCGTCATTGGTCTTGGTCTCTTTGATGTTGCGCACCTGGTGCTCAAATGAGCGGCTCTGGTCCATCAGCTTGACCATCACTTCCATGGCGTTCACATTGCTGCTCTCTAAGGCCCGCGGCGTGAGAGAAGGCCGAATCGGACCATCGGTGATGTCTGTGCCGAGTTTGCCAACCGGGCCAAATAAGCCATCTTGCCGACGCTCCAGCGGCGTGGTGCTGGCATCACGCATCAGCAGGCGGTCAATCAAAATGGGAACTGCCACTCCGGCCTGTGCCCGGTCAAGGGCATAGACCGAGCCATCAGGGTTGATGGTGACATCCAAGCCGGGCGGAATCGTGATGGCACCACCACCCTGCCCGCGCGCCACATGATGCGCGCTGTTTTCAAGCACGCCGGCTGCGTTGACACGCAAATCACCCCGGCGCGTGAAGGCCAAATCACCATTCGGCGCACTGACGCCCAGCACCGTGCTGTCGTTCATGGCCACGTCCGTCGCACCGCCAGTCGCCATCATGGGGCCCGGCTTGAGCTGAATCACGTCAGCGCTGACGGACTGCGGTTGCAGACGGGATGCCAGGCCAGGGCCTGTGACATTGATGGCGCGCATGGCGACTTCGTAGCTGCGCTTGAAACCAATGGTGGTGACATTCGCCAACTCGTTGGTGGTCATTTGGCGCGACAAGCGTTGCTCGTTGATAGCGGCAGCAGCGTTAAAGGCTAAGCGGTCCATGGTGTGTTGTTGCAGTTAGGTGTTCAGTGCTTCATCAACCGCGAATGTTGATGATGGCCTGGGTCATGGTGGTGCTGGTCTCAATGGCTTTGGCATTGGCCTGGAAGTTACGCTGAGCGGTGATCAAGTCAACCAACTCGGCGGTCAAGTCAACGTTAGAGCGCTCGGTCGCACCGGCGCGGATGGTGCCGAAACCAGCACCGCCGGCGGTTCCCAAAATCGGGTTACCAGAAGCGGCTGAGGTCAAGAAGCTGGAGTCACCGACCTGGCGCAAGCCGGTTGGATTGGAAAAGTTGACCAGCAAAATTTTGGCCAACGATTTTTGCGTTCCGTTGGAGTAACTGGCACTGACCAAACCGTCATTCTTGATCGTCACACCCACCAAGTCACCCTCTGGTGCGCCGTCCTGGGTCTGCGACAACACCGCAAAAGGCGAGGTGTACTGGGTCGATTTGGAGTAATCGATGTTGATCGTCAAAGCACCCTTACCGTCTTGCAGGAAGACCGTTTCGAGTTGTGAGCCGGACAAGGGAGAAACCAACTTACCGCCGGTGTCAAATGTCAACTCACCCTTGTCGAGGTAAATCGGCGTCCATTTTGGCGCCGTCACAAAGCCGTCACCGCTGGTGGTTTCCTTACCCTGTGCATCGATGTAAACCAGCTTGCCGGTGGCATCCGTGCTTTGTGTCGGGCGAATCCAGCTGGAAGTGGCGCCCTGACCGTTCTGCGTCGCTTCCAAGCCCCAAGGTCCTTTACCAGTCACCTTGATAAATGAGTTGGAATTAGACGTACCCGTGGTGAAAGTGAATCTTTGGCCAATAGGGTCGAATGCAACCTTGACGCCACCGACCGTTTTGCCGGTGTTGTCCGCCAGTAAATTGATCTGCTTTTCAAGCTCTTTCCTGAACCCGTCCAAGGAGTAATCAGGATTCACTGGAATGGTCACGGTGCCGCTCACATCGTCAACCGTGACGATGAAGGTGTTGTTGTCCGCAGTCACACCGAAGTTATTCTTCATGTTGATCGACGGTGACGTGCCGTAAGCAACCGCCGGGGTCGAGACAACACCGCGAACTGACGACGTTGACGCTGCAACAGATGTTGTCGAGACGCCGAAGAGACTCAACGCCAATGGGTTGATCACAGACGCATCTGTCGCTGGCAAACCAAATTTGGTGGCATCTGTCGTGTTTTTGTTGTCGAGGGTACTGATCGCGATGGTTGATGTATCGCCAGTCGTGCCAGATGAAAAAGTGAAGTCTTTGTTACCCGTGTTGTAGGTGACAACGATGCCAAAACGCTGGTCTGCCAGTGCCCTGATGGGCGTATCGCTGTTGGGTGCAATTTGATTCGTCATCTTGCCGTCAGCACCCAGCGCCACGGGTATTGCCGTCAGTCCCAGCAAAGCATTGCCGCCGGTTGCACTGATGCTGATGACCCGTGGAGCGGCATTGGCGTCCACTACTTTGTCGACATATTTAAAAGTGCGTCCTGCAGCGTCATACGACACCGTGAGATTCAACTTCTTCGTGGCATCAGCTTGCGCCGTGTCAGCTGCATCTATGGCCGTTTGCATGCCTTTCACAATCTGGTCCGTGGTCATCAAACCGGTTGTCGTTGTGCCGAACTTCAAATCTACTTTGTTCGCCAATGCGCCAGAGCCGACTGTCAAAGAAAAACTGTCACCGCCAAAGCCTGTTGCGGGAGCCACTGCCGCTGGCAATTGGTAGTAGCGCTCATCGCCAAACTTGCTGTTGAGATAGTTGGTCATCTCAGCCGCTATCTGGGTACCATTCATCGGTGCTGAGTTCTTCAAGTAAGTCAGGTCAACGTTGACAGAGCTGCCATCGATTTGAACCTTGAAGAGGTTGGCCAAACTGACCGGCGCTACAGCGACGACCGCAGGAATTGCAGCCACTGCGGGTGGCCCGACCACAGCAGGTACGGCTGCAGCGGCAGCTACACCATTTGCCAACGCTTTAAAGTCAATCGTCGCTCCCGCCGCAGCGAGGTCGATGGTGGTCTTGCCTGTGATGCTGGCCGGCACGGACACTTGTTTGTCCGTCAGTTGATTGAGGGAGAATTTTTGTGTCTTGGCGTTGTTGGTCAAAAAGTCTTTGACAGCGCTGTAAGGCTGCGTCACACCATACTGATTGACGTAGAGCGGTTCTTTGTTGGAATCCGAGGCCTGCATGAGTGAGGCCTTGACTTCATCTTCACCAATGTAAACATGGGTTTGCCATTTATTGAAGGGGCTGGTGGCCGTGGCGTTTTGTGTCTTGACGTAATAAATCGTGGCCAAGTAACCGTTACCGCCCTGGTCATACACCGTCAGAGCCGTGCTTTTGTTGTAGCTGGCCGCGTTGGTGCGATTGAAAGGGTCGGTGATGACGGCGGCATCTGCCGGAAAGTTCACGCCCAGCTGAACCAGTGATGTTTGCTTGGCTTCACCCACCGTGGTTTGGGGAATGGTCAGCACCACCCGGTCATTCACGTTCGCGCTACCGGTCGAGTCAACCGTTGCCGCCATGAGTCGCTGCCCGGCTGAGTTGACCACGTTGAACTGGTCGTTCAACATGAAGGCACCGTTGCGGGTGTAAACGTCTTGCAGACCGTCGGCTGACTTGAGCGGGAAAAAACCGTCACCGGAAATCGCCAAGTCAAGTGTGTTCGATGAGAACGAGATATTGCCTTGGCTGAACTCCTGGCTGACCTGCTTGAGGGACACGCCCTGACCGATCGCGCTGGACGATTTTTGCAGGGGCGAGGTGGCAAAAATGTCGCCGAAGTCAGCCCGCGAGCGTTTGAAGCCGGTGGTGCCCACGTTGGCGATGTTGTTGCTGGTCACGCCCAACTGTGCAGAGGCGGAATTCAGTCCGGTCAGAGAGGTATAAAAAGACATTCAGTGCTCCTGGAAATCTAGCAACTCAAAAATAAAGCGGGCGGCGCTTTAGCCGCCAATGCGGGTGACGGTCGACAGCGGCACGCTGAGACCACCGTCGACTTGCAACATCAAAGGGCTGGCCGCATCGGCCTGGCTGACACTGCGCACCGTGGCCAGCGTCTGAAC
>CANCCE010000057.1 GCA_947374505.1 Comamonadaceae bacterium
GCTTGCGGGACCAAGGTCAGGAAGATCACGGGTGCGAAGTCGCTTTCCTTGAAGGGCATTTTCGGGTAAACGTGCGGATTGATCGAGTGCGTTGCCGAGTAAGCGAAAGTGATGGTGTATCCGTCCGGCGCTGCTTTGGCGCCGGCTGATGCACCAATATTGCCCGCTGCACCGCCGCGGTTGTCAATGACGATGGGCTGGCCGAGAATCTGGCCAAGCTTCACTTGAAGGATCCGGGCTAGCAGATCGGCACCGCCGCCGGGTGGCCATGGAACTATCCAGCGAATAGGTCGGTCCGGATAGGACTGAGCCTTGACACTTGGTGCGATGGCACCTAATGCACAGATAAATAAAGCAGCTGTGACCTTGCGAATCGCGGAGCGACAGGTTTCTGCAACGGCGCACAGTGCGGTGAAGGTCTGGCTGGTTGTTGTCATGTACTTACTTCGGCTCCCTCGGGTGATGAAGTCACTTTATCAGCGCGTCACACGAACGTCAAATAGTTATGGAATTGGTTTCATTCAGTGAAATTTATGTGCTGCATAGACAAACTGTGCTGATTCTGCCGAGTTGTCGCTGACCGGCACCCTCATGATCATTCGTCGCTTTCGAATTATTCTTGTCGCATTGGTGGCGTTGGCGATTCAGAGCGCTAACGTCCCCGGAACTTCGGCTTGCGCTTGTCCTTGAAGGCCTGGACCGCCTCCCTGTAATCGTCCGTGGACTGCACCACTGCCATGTGGGATGCGACGGCCTCCAGGCTCGTGCGCAGATCAGTGCGCATCGACTGGTACATCAACTTCTTGATATCTCGCAGTTGCACGGGTGGCCCCTCGGCGAGACGCTTCGCGAATGTGAGAGTCTCGGCCATGAGGCTGTCGTCTGGAACGACTCGATTGACGAGACCGATCCTCAGTGCTTCCTCAGATCCGACGTAATCACCCGTCCAAAGTAACTCGAGCGCCCGCGCCGTACCGACAAGCCGCGGCAGAAACCAACACCCTCCGTTGCCGGGTATCAGGCCGACCCGGATGTAGCCCTCGGAAAATCGCGCGGAATTTGCTGCGAATCGCAAGTCGCACATCAGCGCGAGGTCCATACCGGCACCGACAGCGGGGCCGTTCACTGCAGCGATCAGAGGCTTCTCGAACGCATCCACCGTGAGAGCCACCCGTTGGGTGGCGAGCAGGCGATTCTTGCGCTCAAGGGGGGTCGGGTCACCTTGACCCTCGCCGCGTCGGCGCAGATCGCCTCCTGAGCAGAAGGCATCTCCGGCACCCGTGATCACGAAGCAGCCGATGGAGGGGTCGTCATTCGCATTGATCAGTGCTTCGCGAAGTGTTCCAAGCATCTCTTCGCTGGTGGCGTTTTTCTTGTCTGGTCGGTTGAGTGTTGCCACCATCACGCCGTCTTCGATTCTGAGTTCAAGATCTGCCACGTTATTCTCCTGATTTATCGGTTAGCCAAGGTCGCGCTATTGCGGCACCTTGGCACGGTGCCGGGCATGCTCCAAGCGTGCCTCTGTGAGAGCCGCTTTCAGGCCACGATTGATCCATTGCTTGATGTCTGCAAACGCCTGTGTATTTTTTTCACCCAACAGCTCTGCCGCAGCAGTCCCGGCCGAATCCAGTTCGATCCGAGGTGCCACCGTACGCACCAAGCCCCGACTTTGCGCTTCATATGCAGTCATCCGGCGGCCGCTTTGGATCAGGTCTAACGCAAGAGCGCGTCCACCAATGGCCGTGAGGATGCTTGCACCAGAGTAGCTGGCGATACCAATGTCGATCTCTGGCAGACTGATTTCAGCGCCCTCGACCGCAACACATGAATCGGCCATGAGGCCGAGCATTGCGCCAGCCCCTGTGGCCATTCCATTGAGGACTGCGATCACCGGTTTGGGTAGGTCGAGAATCGCATCCTGAAGTGAAGCGAGTGCATGTGAGCGGCGCTCGCGCTGGGCGGCCATGTCTCCATCCTCTGGTTTCTCGCGCACGTCGACCCCGGCACAGAACACGCGTTCACCGACGCCGGATAGCACGATGGCACGGATATCGGGATCACTCCCCGCTGTGACGATGTTTGTCGTCAGGGCTTCCACCATACTCACCGTCATGGCGTTGGCCTTTTCGGGTCGATTCAATGTCAGCCAGAGGTGCGATCCACGCCTGTCAATGAGAACCCATTCCTTATGTGTTTGCATCGATGCTACCGATCCAGTTGAGATTGCGCTTTGCGCGGAATGATCAGCGCATCGACAGCGATGGCGCCCTTGGGCATTACGAAGATTGGATTTATATCGACTTCTTGGACTGCATCTCGGTGGATCCAAGCAAAAGCAGAAATCGCTGCGAGGGACTTGACAACCGCGCCAACATCCAGCGCGGGGCCTCCTCGCACACCGTCGAGAATTCGGCGGCATTTCAGTTCGTCGAGCATCTCCCGAGCGACGTCCTCCCCGAAAGGGGCAATGCGGCAAGAGGTGTCGTCAAGAATTTCGGTGTAGATGCCGCCTGCACCGACAACGACGACGGGACCGAAGACCTCATCGTTGACAACACCGACGATCAACTCAAAACCCCCGCGCACCATCTCCGAGACAAGCACGCCGTCGATCTTCGCATGGGGTGCGTGTCTGCGGGCGTTGGCCAGTACTTCGGCGATTGCGCTTTCTAGTTCCTGCTGCGTCTGTATGCCGACTTTAACGCCACCGATCTCTGTCTTATGCGGAATATCCCGCGACACGATTTTTACGACCAGCGGCGCGGTCATCCTGTCGAAGACTGAGCCATCCACGCCTTGCACGACGATGTCTTTGGAAACTGAAACCCCCGAGCGCGCGAGGATGGCTTTCGACTGGGTCTCGGACAGTGAACTGTTCGTTGCCGCAATCTGCGTCAATTCGGCTGCCACGGCTACAGCCTCTGTGTGGATCGGCGGCCGGTCTTGGGTTGCAATTCGGACTCGAGCCTCGGCGTATGTTGCCAGCATCGCAATTGCGCGCGCCGCGCGCGAAGGGGACGGAAGGACTGGAATACCAACCTGCGCAAAGTGACTCAATGCATCACCAATTTCACTGGCTGGTGCGGAAGAGAAGACAACGATGGGCTTGTGCGTGGCGCTAGCGATCCGGCCGAGGACTTCTGCCGCTGCCAAACTGCCGGCTTTGCCGGTCGTCGCGAGATTAACGCAGACGGCATGCACCCCCGCATCATCCAATACGGCGTGCATAGCTTCTGCAAGCTTCTCTGCGTTCGCCGCAGAGAAGTAGCCTGCGGTCAGGTCGATCGGATTGTGCACCGCGCCGATATTGGGAACAACCTTGGCGAGGCGCACCTGTGTGTCTTCTGCCAGCTCACACATCCGAATACCCACGCGATCACCGGCGTCTGCAAACACGATAGCGGATCCACCGGATACGCCCATCACCGCGGTACCTCGACCCGCTGGATACTTGCCGGGCGCTAGCGCCTTCAGAAAATCGACGGCCTCATGCAATTCCTGTATCTCGATAATGCCGGTCTGCTTGAAAAGTGCCAGGTAGAAGTCATACACCCCCGTCAAGCTGGCCGTGTGGGTTTCGGCCGCTCGCGCCCCTTGTTCAGTGACACCCCCTTTCCAGAGGAGGATCGGCTTGCCCGCAGCAAGCGCGCGGCGGCCGGCATCAAGGAGTGCGCGGCCGTCTCTTGCACCTTCGATGTACGCGACGATGCAACTGGTCTCTTCGTCGTCGATCAGGGCGTCGATGAGTTCGACTGTGTCCACATCGGTTTCATTGCCCGTGGCGATGACGTGACGAAAGCCGATCCCCGCATCGGCGCAGGCGAGGGCGATGCTGTAGCCGAAACCTCCGCTTTGCGTAACCAGGGAGACGTTACCTGGTTTAAGTTTCGGCGCGCGCGTGATGCTTCCAAAAGCGGCATAGACATTTGAATGGATATTGGCGAAGCCTAGGCAGTTGGGGCCGATGATACGGATGCCTGCACCACGGGCTATTGCCAGCATGCGCTTTTCCCGCTCGATTCCTTCTGCACCGCTTTCTCGAAAACCGCCGCTGAGCACCACAGCGTAAGGCACTTTCTTGTCGGCACACATCTCAAGCGCGGGAAGTACTCCCTGCGCTGGAACGCCGATGACGACTAAGTCGATTGGCTCATTGATCGCTTCTATCGACGCAAAGCACTTCATACCCTCGAACTCGGCGTATTTTGGATTGACCGGATAAATCTTTCCTTCATAGCTGTTTTTCAAAAGGGCATGGACAGCCTGCGAGCCTGGTCGAGCTGCGTCTAGCGAAACCCCCACAACAGCAATGGAACGTGGCTCGAAGAGATGTTTGAATTTATTCATGATCGAAAGATATTCCCCTGGAAAACTGAAGCACTAGGGACGGGGCATCAGGTGTGACTTCGCATTGATTTCGTGGTGTTGTATTGGACCGTCTAGCTGTCTGGCGCGTCGGCACACGAACTCTAAATGCGGTTTCACGTTTCGTCAATTTTTTTTGAAATGAATGTCATTCAGTGGAACTTGGCTGAATATTGTCCCTATTTTTGAAAGTACAGCCATGACCTGGAACAAGCCGCTTGCAGCGAATAACTAAGGTGATCAGATGTTTCTGCTGATATCATTAATTCTGTTTGCCAGTATTGGTTTCAATGAATGGAACCAATAGGCTTCCCCTGAATATCACGAAGGAGCGACAATGAACACGAAGGCAACCTTGCTGTTTGCGGGTGATTGCGGACCGACCCATGGCCCATCCCAAGGTTATCCGATCGAGGGTTATACCGATCTTGTCCTACCTACCCTGGAGCAGGCTGACATGCGCTTCGTCAACTGCATGCGTACTTATTCAGACCGCGGAATCCTCGCCGATCATGCGCCCCAGGTGGGTCAGCCCATCGAGATGGCTGCCATCTTCACTAACGGCAAGTTCGACGCGGTGACGATGGCGAACAACCACAGCTACGACAGTGGCCCTGAAGCACTGGTCGATACGCGTGAGTTGCTGAATCGTCGTGGGATTCAGGTCACCGGTGCGGGGCGCGACCTAGCTGAAGCCCGCCGTGCTGCAATCGTCGAGCGAAATGGTGTGAAGGTGGCCTATCTCGGATACACCTCTGTCGGCCCTGCCGGCAGCGAAGCAGGTCCAAACAAGCCCGGCATCGCGGCCGTCCGCGTGAAGACGAGCTACGAGACGCGTGGTCCACATCAGCCTGTGCGCGTGCGAACCGAGCCGGATCCTAAAGATCTGGCCAACCTTGTCGAGGATATAACTGCGCTGCGGCGAGAGGTGGATGTGGTTGTGTTGGCTTTCCATTCTGGCGTCATTCGCCTGCCACGGGTGATCTCGGACTACCAGGTCGCCGTTGCGCATGCGGCCATTGACGCGGGTGCCGATATGGTTGTGGGTCATGCGCCTCACATCCCGAAAGCGATCGAGATGTACAAAGGTAAGGCGATTTTTTACAGTATCGGGGTGTTCGCCATGACCAAGTCGTTCCCGGCACCTTCTTGGAGTGAGCCGGCATGGGCGCACGGTTCCGTGCGCAACCACGTTGACCTTGACCCCCAATATCCTTTCATGCCGTATGGCAAGGACTGCACGCTGAGCCTCTTGGTCAAGGCGGTGGCGACCAAGGAAGGAATCAAGCGCTTTTCATTTCTGCCGATGTCTTTTGACAAGCAGTACCGGCCTGAGGTCTTGCGCAACGGGGATCCGCGTTTTGCTCAAATCGTCGCTTACATGGAGTGGGCTTCAGTAGACATGCCGCATCGCTTTTCCGTCGAGGGCGACGAAGTCGTGGTTTCGGAGTAATTGGCCATGGATTTAGGTATCAACAACAAGGTCGCGCTCGTCACGGCATCCAGTGCCGGCATGGGCCGGAATATAGCGAATGCGCTGGCCGCCGAAGGTGTCAACATGGTTTTGTTCGCGCGGACGGCCGACAAATTGGAGGCGGTCGCTGAAGAGATCCGGCAAAAGCATCATGTCAAGGTCGTGGCAGTGGCCGGAGACATGCTGGAGCGCGCGGATGTCGAGAGGTTGTCTGCAACGATTCGGGAAGTTTTCGGTGGACTCGATATCTTGGTCCTCAACACGGGACGCGCGCCCAATCCGTTGCGCGCCACACTTGAGGAAACCGAGGAAGAGCGCTGGCACGAGGCCTACCGAAATCAACTTTGGGGCGCTATTCAGGTCGCCAAGAGCGTGGTTCCGTTGATGGTAGGCCGCGGGTGGGGGCGCGTCATTGCGATCACTTCAGCGTCAGTGAAACAGCCCATGCCGCACCACAGTCTGTCGACTGTTTTTCGCGCGGGTGTCACGGCCTACATGAAGCATCTGGCCAACGAAGTCGGCTCCATGGGTATCACGGTCAATTGTGTCGCTCCAGCACTGATAGATACCTCTCACCGTTCGGGCTCAGCCGCTTACACCCCGGCCCAGTCGGAAGCGCGCAAGAAATTAACGCCTCTGGGTCGAATGGGCACGCAGGAAGAGGTTTGTGGTGTCGTCGCCTTCCTGGCTTCTATGCAGGCCGGCTTTGTCACCGGATCGACCATCCAGGTTGAAGGCGGAATGATTGGCGCGATGATTTGAAAGGGCGCTTAAGCGATCTCGGCGCCGAGCTGCAGGGATATTTCGGCCGCCCCCAGTACCGCCAGTTTCACGAATTCCTTCTCATGCATCTGGATGCGGACGCTTGGGCCACCGATGGATAGGCAGTAGTGAACTTCTTCTTTCACGTCTTTGATGGGCGCTGAAATCGCAGAAACGCCAAGCAGTCGTTCCCCGTGTGACACGGCGAAGCCCTTTTTCCGGACAGTCGCGAGTTGGGCCAGTACGTGTGTCGGGGTCTGTTTTGACGCACGCGCTATGGAGGCCACAAGAGGCGTGATTTCCTTCTTCGACATGTAGGCGATAAGCACGTTTGTGGCTGACCCGGCCAACAGCGGCACCTGCTCGCCAGGCTGAATGACGTTGCGCAGAGCCGAGGCTGTTGACATTGAATCGATGCAAACACGATTGCGACCAACCACCGTATGGATAGAGACGGTCTCTTTGGTCTTGTCCGCGAGTTCAGCCATGACCGGGCGAGCGATTTCGCGAATACCCAGTGTGCTTTTGACGAGGCCCGCCAAACGTGTGAATCGGAACGACAGGCAATATTGCAGATTTTCGAGCCGTACAAGGTAACCAGCTTTTTCTAAGCTTTGGACGATGCGGAACGACGTTGATTTCGGCAGTTCAATCAGGTCCGCGATCTCTTGGAGCGTGAGGCTATTTCTCTCAGTGGAGAAGCTCTCGAACACGGCAAGTATTCGTTGAACCGAACGCATCATGGCAAAGCTTCTGAAAAATTGTGAAGCACAAATTGTATGTTGAATTCACTGGGTGGAACCGGCGCGAATCGTTTTCTCTCTTCAGATCTCAATCATTTCGAAATCAACCTTTCCCACTGAGCACTCCGGACATATCCAGTCTTCTGGCACATCGATCCAGCGTGTACCCGGTGGAATTCCCTCCGCCGGCATGCCAGCCGCTTCCTCGTAGATAAAGCCACAAAGGATGCATTGCCATACCTTGAATGGGACTTCTGCCGGCATTTTAGCTGTGCGCTCACTTTCATTCATTGGCATCTCCAGTCAATTCAACTCTCACAAATAATGTGGTAAATTTTTCAAGAGGAATGTTAGCATTGGTTTTGATCAATAATATTCATTTCGGTCAGTGGAACTAATCATACATGTGATGTGATGGCTTCTGCGGCTCTTTTAACCGGGTCACCTATCAACATGACGATCAAAGGTAAAGCTTATATTATTGGTGCGTATGAGCATCCTTTACGTAAGGCTCCGCATCACTCCGTCGCGCAATTGCACGCCGAAGTCGCCAAGGGGGCAATAGAAGATGCCGGCCTGACCAAGGCCGACATCGACGGTTTCTTTTGCGCTGGGGATGCGCCGGGGGGTAATGCGTGGTCAATGGCCAACTACCTCAATCTCGACAAGCTCAGACATATTGATTCCACCGATATGGGTGGGTGCTCGTACTTGGTTCATGTGGCTCATGCCGCAGAGGCCATTGCGGCAGGGAAATGCAACGTCGCGTTGATCACCCTCGCGGGGCGCCCGAATTCTGAAGGAATGTCCGGAACACAGGTGCGCGTGCGGGGCGTGAACCTTCCGGAATCCCCCTACGAAATGCCCTACAACCCGGTGACGCTCAACCTGTACGCCATGTGCGCGATGCGTCACATGCACGAGTACGGGACGACGAACGAACAACTTGCGTGGGTCAAGGTGGCCGCATCGCATCACGCACAATACAACGCGAATGCAATGCTTCGGGACGTGGTGTCGGTGGAAGATGTCCTCGCCTCGCCCATGATTTCTGACCCCTTGCATCGCCTCGACTCATGCGTGGTCAGTGATGGCGGTGGCGCAATCATCGTGGCTCGGCCGGAGATCGCTAGAGCGATTAATCGCCCACGCGTGAAGCTCTTGGGCGCTGGTGAGTCGACCAAGCACCAGATGGGTGGGAAGATCGATCTCACGTACACCGGTGCGGCGTGGACGGGACCTCGTGCCTTCGAGGAGGCAGGTGTGAAGCCCTCCGATATTCAGTACGCATCGATCTACGACAGCTTCACCATCACGGTGCTTCTCCAACTAGAAGATCTCGGCTTCTGCAAAAAAGGCGAGGGCGGCAAGTTCGTCATGGACGGTAACTTGATTTCAGGCATCGGGAAATTACCGTTCAACACCGACGGCGGTGGGCTATGCAATAACCACCCGTCCAACCGCGGCGGCATGACCAAGATCATCGAGGCGGTTCGGCAACTTCGTGGCGAAGCGCATCCAAAGGTGCAGGTGCCGGGGTGTTCTATCGCGCTTGCAACGGGTATCGGGGGGGCTATCGGGCACCGGCACGGCGCGGCAACACTCATCATGGAACGGGAGTAAGAGATGCCCACATTGAACGAAGAGCGAAAAATCAGCGACCCGGTGCTCAACCCCGGAGATGAAAATTATTTCAATGCAGCAGGCGGGGGCCGGCTACTACTGAAGTCATGCAGGGCGTGCGGTGAAATTCACCACTATCCAAGATCCCTGTGTCCATTCTGCTGGAGCGCGGATCTCGAGTGGATGGATTCAGTGGGCACGGGCCAGATCTACACCTACAGTGTGACGCGCCGTGGCGCGGGCGCACCGTATTG
Source organism: Comamonadaceae bacterium (assembly GCA_947374505.1). Classification (GTDB taxonomy): domain Bacteria; phylum Pseudomonadota; class Gammaproteobacteria; order Burkholderiales; family Burkholderiaceae_C; genus Polaromonas. The sequence continues at coordinate 9,222 of CANCCE010000057.1, forward strand.
CATTGCCTACGTGACCCTCGATGAGGGGCCCGTCGTCTTGACCAACATTGTGGGTGTGGATCTCGACACCGTGCGTATTGGCCAGCGCGTCAAAGTTCTGTTCAGGACGTCTGAAGGGGGTATGTCGGTGCCGATGTTCACCCCGGAGTTGCCATGACAGGCCGAGTGATGCTGTTCAGTGCGGTCGACGAAGTCTTGACGGGTTACGCGGTTGATGTCGATGCAGCAACTCTTACAAGGCAGTCGACCGTGACACTGCCGGCCAAGGTTCAGTATGCGTGGCCGCATCCATCAGGCCGTACGCTCTATGTCTCCACGAGCAACGGCGGTCCGCGCGTCAAGTCCGACGTCAACCATGTGAGCGCGCTTGGCATCGAGGACGATGGCACACTGCGTCGATTGGAGGAACCCGTGGTGCTCGCCAAGCGGGCGGTTCACATGTGCGTGGATGCGGCAGGACGACACACGTTGAATGCCCACAATTACCTGAAGGGCGGCATGACGGTCCACCGCATCCAACCGGACAGGTCTGTGGGCACCGAAGTTGTCCAGGATTCCAAGCTTGACTTTGGAATCTATCCTCATCAAGTGATGGTCTTCCCATCAGGGCGAACCGTGCTGATCGCCGACCGCGGAAACAATGCGCTAGCTGGCAAGCTGGAGGATCCAGGCGCTTTGCGAACGTTTCACTTCAACAATGGGGTGATGTCTGCAGGGCAAGTCGTGGCGCCAAATGGGGGTTATGGTTTCGGTCCTCGGCACGTGGCATTCCATCCTTCTAGCCCGTGGCTTTATGTGGCGGATGAGCGCACGAATCGCTTGTCTATGTTTAATTTTCAGGATGACTTGTTGCAAGCTGAGCCTGCGTACATGTGTGAGATCCTGAAAAGTCCACATGAAGTTAAGCCGCGCCAACTGGCCGGTGGCATCTGTGTGAGCCCCAATGGCCGCTTTCTATATGTCGCCAACCGATCAGATTACACCGTTGACTTAAACGGAAGTGCGGTCTTCGGGGGAGGGGAAAACAACATCGCTGTGTTTGCTATTGACCCTGCTACAGGTGAGCCGCGACTGATTCAGCATGCCGAGACTCAATCGTTTCATGTCCGCGTCTTTGCCTGCGACCCCAGCGGACGCCTGCTGGTCACCGCAAGCATCAAGGCTCTGTGCGTGGATGTTGAGGGCAGGGTTCAGGCCGTACCGGCCGCTCTCTCGGTCTTCAGGGTCGGCGACGATGGCCTGCTCGAATTCATGCGCAAGTACGACGTGGAAACGCCCGGAGGGCAGTTGCAATACTGGGTGGGAATGGTGGGTCATTGAGCGTGATGGTCGTCGGCGTGATTGCACCCACCATCTGACTAGCTCCGGAGTTGCGGATTGTCGACTGCCCCGCCGTAACGACTTGAGATGTCGGCGGCCGCGGTCAGCACCAGCTTTACAAACTTGCTTTGCTGGCTGCGAACACGCACTGTCGGGCCGGCGAGGGATACACAGTAATGCACTTGGTCATCCGCACCGACGATGGGCGCGGCGATAGCCGAAACGCCCAGAACGCGCTCTCCATGTGAAACCGCGTATCCATTGGCGCGAATGGCGGCGAATTCAGCTTGAGTCTCAGCCTGCGTACGCTTGTGGGCCTTGGCAAGCCGCGCCACCATCGGACGCGCTTCCTGCTTCGTTAGGTAGGCGAGCAATGCCTTGGAGCTTGCGCCATCCATCAGGGGGACGTGTTCCCCGGGCTGGGACACGCTACGCAACGCTGATGCTGTCGCCACCGCATCAATACAGACTCGCTCATCGCCCTTGGCCATCTGGAGCGACACCGTCTCCTGTGTCAGTTTGGCGAGCTCGGTCATCACAGGCCGGGCGACTTCCCGGATTCCCAGGGTGCTACCGACAAGCCCCGCCAAGCGCGTGAACCGGAATGACAGGCAGTACTGCTGATTCTCTAGGCGGACCAAGTAGCCTGCCTTTTCTAGGCTTTGGACAATCCGGAAAGCCGTAGACTTCGGCAGGTCAATGCGGTTCGAAATTTCATGCAGGGTGAGTGATGTCTTCCCTGTTGTGAAGCTTTCGAACACTGACAATATTCGTTGGACGGCGCGCATCATGGGGTGAGGCCAGAGTCTCATTAAGATGAGTTGCGTATCCGGGTTTATGGTGAAAAGTCCGAGCGAGGTCTCGCTCAGGTCTCCTCGCGCGGGTACTGCAGGACGAGGGCTTCGAGCCCCTTCTTTCCTGCGCAAATCTCAAAAGCTTCTTCGGTATTTTCAACAACGACCATCGACCATTCAGGAAGTTCTTTCCCCTCGCGGATGATGCTGCCGTTGCCAACAAAGACATAGTAGCCGCCGGCTATCTTCGGATCTGGACCTTTCACCGTCATGTCGGCACCAAGGCGGACGACTTGCGCATGCATGCCATCATCGGCTTCTAGCAGGGTCTCCCAAGCGACTTCCTTGCGGTCTTGCATCACCGGCTCGATAGAGAAACCCACTTGCGTGGAGGTCAGGTTGCGGCGCTTGCTTGGCTTGAGCTTGTCACGGTAACCCGGTTGGTCCAAGTAGACCGGTTTGGAATTGCCGGTGTACATCCGCAAGGCGACAAAGCACAGACCCTGCGGACCCGCAACGATCGGGCCGTAGGCTGTGTGATGATCCTTGAACTGCACCGTCAGGGGTTTCAATTCTTTACCCTGGTTGCCAATGGTTCCCGTGCCAGCAATGAATAACTGAAACATTGACACCCCATGGAAGTGGGGGGAAACCGCTTCATGGGCGCGCAATTCTGACAGCGTCGCCTGAGGGCCGGGCGCTTCATTGTCCGAGCTGCGAGGGCCGAAAAAAACCGTTCCCCAATGCTGGTTTCCGGTGCCTGGAGAAACGACGACTTCGCGTTTTGCAAGTGCTTCAGTTCCGCTTTGTGTGTAGATCATTTGACAATTCTCCGAGTTGCAGTGTCCTTCAGTAGCCGAGTTTTGTTGGCATGTATGAGGGCTATATAGGTAAAGTGTAGCGCAAGTTTCGATTGTAAATACTAGTTTCAATCAATGGAACATTTTTGGATGTTAAGGCATGGCGGACGTTTGAGATATTTAATCAGTGGCTGCTGTCAGACGTCGTTGTTCATCGCTCCCCATCACAGATGCGTATCAATTTCTAGCAATGCTGAATATTAGGTCGATGGCTATAGCACTGCTAGGGTTCTGATGATCAAAACTGATGCCGAAAATATAATCGCGTGTTAGCATCTCTTTTAGCCATATCCAATCCACGCCGCGACTTCCATCAGGTAGGCCTCGCGAAATTTCAGGCCCCGACAGGTTGCGGCAATGTTGACGGAGACAAGAAGTGCGCCTCAAAGACAAAGTAGCGATCGTCACCGGAGCTGGGTCGGGGTTGGGTCGGGCGATTGCCAATCGGTTTGCAAGTGAAGGCGCCATCGTCGTGGTGGCCGATGTCAATGGTCAAGCCATAGACGCCGTGGTGGGTGAAATCGTTTCCTCAGGCGCGCGCGCCTACGGTTACAACGTTGACGTGACAAGCCAAGCGGTCCTGCAGACCTTCACGGATGACGTCGTGAAGAAGTCCGGACGCATCGATATCTTGGTAAACAACGCTGGCATCACCCGCTATCGGCCGTTTTCCTTGCTGGCTCACGAAGACTGGGACCTGGTTCTGCAGCTGGACTTGAAGGCCGTCTTTTTTTGTTCTCAGGCCGTCGCCCCGCACATGGTTCGACAGCAATACGGCAAGATCGTCAACATCTCCTCAAGTTTGGGGACGGGCACCACACCGCACGTCGGAGATTGGACAGCAGGTTGTAGTGCCCCTTACGCATCGGCAAAGGCTGCGGTGATCCAATTGACGAAGACTCTGGCACGCGAACTGGGTCCGAACGGTGTGAATGTCAACTGCGTTGCCCCGGGATTCTTCCTGACGCCACTGACAGGTGCAACTCGCTCGCCGGAGCAGGTGGCAGAGCACATTGCCGTGCGGTCGCGGATGGCCGTGCTGAATCGTCCAGGCCAGCTGGAGGAACTCGCCAATCCAGTGTTGTTCCTCGCATCCGATGAGTCTAGTTTCATTTCGGGTCACACCTTGCATGTGGATGGCGGGCGGACCGACCGAATGTAGGGGCATGCCGCCGAATCCCGAATCTCAGTTGACCAACAGGGCCAGTACCGACTCAGGAGAATTGGCTCATCGGTCATCTCATTGACTTATTCACAAGGAATCAAGATGCATCAGTTCACACGTCGTCGTTTCAACGCGTCCATGCTGCTCGGTTGGGGGGCTACGATGTTGGCTATTCCCGAAGTCGTAAGCGCTCAGGCGGCTTACCCGCAAAAGTCCATCACGATGCTGCTCGGCTTCCCGCCTGGCGGATCCACTGACTTCATTGCCCGCTTGGTGGGGCAGAAGCTCACAGACGCCCTGGGGCAGCCCGTGGTGGTTGAAAATCGTCCGGGCGCTAATGGCCTGCTGGC
>CANCCE010000058.1 GCA_947374505.1 Comamonadaceae bacterium
CGTCCTCATAACGCAAGGGCAGGTGCAGCGCCAGATCAATGTCACGGCGCAGCCCAAGTTTATCGAGCAGTTTTTGCGCGTGCGTTTTTTCAGCGGGCTTGGTCGCAGCGGCAGCGGTGGGTCGAGCAGTGGCGGCTGGAGGCGGCATGTGACAATTGTGCCTCCATGCAAACGCCGCCCCAGACCCTTCCCCAGTCCACGCCAAAGACCACCTTCTCGCTGAGTGATTTCGACTTCACTTTGCCCGAAGAACTGATCGCCCAGCACCCGCCCGCCGAGCGCAGCGGCTCGCGCCTGCTCGACGGCCGGCAAGCCCCGGCCACTGACCGGCGCTTCACCGACCTGGCCACGCTACTGACCCCCGGCGATCTGCTGGTCTTCAATGACACGCAGGTGGTCAAGGCGCGGCTGTATGGCCAAAAAACCAGCGGCGGTCGGCTTGAGTTGCTGATTGAGCGCGTCCTCACCGGCGGCAGTGCGGCGTTTGAAGTCGCGGCGCACATGAAGGTCAGCAAAAAACCGTTGCCCGGTGCGCGGCTGCTGATGGACGGCGGTTTCACGGCCACGCTGCTGGGGCGCTGGCCGAATGCAGACGGACCGCTGTACCGTTTTGCGCTGAGCGCTGACCCCTATGCGCTGATGGCCGCACACGGCCATGTGCCGCTGCCACCCTACATCACACACAGTGACTCTGCCGAAGATGAACAGCGTTACCAGACCGTCTTTGCCAAGCACCCGGGGGCGGTTGCCGCGCCCACGGCTGCCCTGCACTTTGACGACGCCATGCTGGCGCAGCTGAGTGCCCGCGGCATTCCACAAGCCAGCGTCACGCTGCATGTCGGCGCGGGCACGTTTCAGCCGGTCAAGACCGAGAACATCGCCGACCACACCATGCACTTCGAGCGCTTTGAAGTGCCGGTTGCGACCCGCCAAGCGATCGCCGACTGCCGTGCGCGCGGCGGCCGCGTGGTGGCGGTTGGTACCACCACCGTGCGGGCGCTGGAGTCGCAAGCGCTGTTTGGTGAGGCTTGCGACGACACGAATATTTTCATCACGCCGGGATTTGAGTTTCGCGTCGTCGACCTGCTGCTGACCAACTTTCATTTGCCCAGGAGCACCTTGATGATGCTGGTCAGCGCTTTTTCGGGTTACGAGCACATCATGACCCTGTACCAACACGCCATTCAGGCGCGTTACCGCTTTTTCAGTTACGGCGACGCCATGTTGCTGCAACGCCGCCAAAGTTAAGACACTGAGACAATCGCCGCATGCTGAATTTTGAAGTCTTAAAAACCGACCCCGCCAATACCGATAACGGCGCTTACCCAGGCTCGTTTGCGCGCCGCGGCACACTGACCCTGAACCATGGCGTGGTGCAAACCCCCATCTTCATGCCGGTCGGCACTTACGGCACCGTCAAGGGCGTGATGCCGCAGTCGCTGCACGACATGGGCGCGCAGATTATTTTGGGTAACACCTTCCATTTGTGGATGCGCCCAGGCCTCGACGTGATGAAGCAGTTTGGCGGCCTGCACCGCTTTGAAAGCTGGCACAAACCAATCCTCACCGACAGCGGTGGTTTTCAGGTGTGGTCGCTCGGCGAGATGCGAAAAATCTCAGAAGAAGGCGTCAAGTTCGCCTCGCCCGTCAACGGCGACAAGCTGTTTTTGACACCCGAAATCTCGATGCAAATTCAGACCCTTCTGAACAGCGACATCGTCATGCAATTCGACGAATGCACGCCCTACGACACCAAGGGCCACATCACCACCGAGCACGAAGCACGTCTGTCGATGGAACTCAGCCGACGCTGGGCCAGCCGCTGCGTCAGTGAATTCGACCGGCTTGAAAATCCAAATGCGTTATTTGGCATCGTGCAGGGCGGCATGTTTGAAAACCTGCGGCAAGAATCGCTGGACGCCTTGGTCGAACTCGACCTGCCGGGCTACGCTGTGGGCGGCGTCAGTGTGGGTGAGCCGAAGGAAGAAATGCAGCGCATCATGGCGCACACGCCGCACCGTTTGCCTGAAAACAAACCACGCTACCTGATGGGCGTCGGCACGCCAGAAGACTTGGTGGAAGGCGTCGCGGCCGGCGTTGACATGTTCGACTGCGTGATGCCAACGCGCAACGCCCGCAACGGCCATATGTTCACGCGCTTTGGCGACCTGAAAATCCGCAATGCCCGCTACAAAGCAGACGAGCAACCGGTTGACGCCACCTGCAGCTGCTACACCTGCCAGAATTTTTCACGCGCATACCTGCACCATCTGGATCGTTGCGGTGAGATGCTGGGCCCGATGCTGAACAGCATCCACAACCTGCATTACTACCTGAACCTGATGACCGAAGTCCGCAGCGCACTGGACGAAGGCAGCTTCGGTGCGTTTGTGACGCAGTTCAAAGTCGACCGCACGCAGGGTATTTGATCGCGCTGCGAGCCAAAAAAACCGCGTCACTGCGAGCGCAAAACACCTCGTCATGGCGAGCGAAGCGCGGCCATCCATGGCTGCGAATTCGGGCTCTGGACTGCCGCGCTTCGCTCGCCATGACGGGAGAAAATCAGACCGCTGGCAAGGGCTCCGCGGCCGCCGCGATCTCGCGGGTCAGCTCTTTTCGGTAGCGATTCAAGTCCTGCACGCTTTTGAATTTTTGCTCCATGAGCAAGCTCATGTTGTGCAGGATGCGGTCAACCACCTTGGTTTCCCACTCGGTGTCGAACTTGATTTGCGTGTCCAGCCAATGCTCCAACCACGCCGGGTCGGGCAAGCGCGACTGCACAGTGTCGCGCGGAAACAGCGCCTTGTTGACGTGCAAATTGGTCGGGTGCAAGGCTTGCGCGGTGCGGCGGGCGCTGGCCATCAGCACGCCGACCTTGCTGAAAGCGGCCTTCGCCTCGATGCCTGATTTGTTGATAGCGCGCTTCATGTAACGCAAATAAGCGCCGCCATGCCGAGCTTCGTCTTGACTGAGTTGGGTGTAGATTTGCTTGATGACCGGCTCGGTGTGCCATTCGCTGGCGCAGCGGTACCAATGGTTCAGACGAATCTCGCCGCAAAAATGCAGCATCAGGGTTTCGAGTGGCGGCGCCGGCTCAAACTCAAAGCGCACCTCATGCAATTCTTCTTCGGTCGGTACCAGCTCAGGCCGGTAGCGACGCAAATACTCCATCAGCACCAACGAGTGCTTTTGCTCTTCAAAAAACCAGATCGACATGAAGGCGGAAAAATCGCTGTCGTCCTTGTTGTCACGCAAAAACATTTCGGTCGCCGGCAAGGCTGCCCACTCCGTGATGGCGTTCATTTTGATGGTCTGCGCCTGCTCGTCAGACAGCTTGGACGCCTCAAAGCTGGCCCAGGGAATGTCTTTGTCCATATCCCAACGGACGGCTTCCAGTTGTTTGAATAATTCCGGGTAAAGCATCTGTAATCCTCACGCGGTGTATCCGCTCAGCAGGGGATTTTAAGCTGCGATCAATGCCCGATTGAATCCACCGGTGACAAGCCCATTTTCAGGAATAGGCCATCTTTGTGAATCAGCAGCCACTTGGTTATATAGTTGTCGATTGTTCATTCATCTCAAAACGCGCTCCGGCGCATTCAGTGTCGCAACCATGCAAACCTCTACAAAATTTTCCATTCAGAGCGGCCTTTTTGGACTGAGAGGCTTGCTTTGCGCTGTCTTCATGGGCGTGTGTCTCACGGGCACCGCATTGGCGCAAAGTCCGGCCAGTGTTGTCCCACTGAATCCAGCCGCAGCGGCTGCCGGCCCAGCTTGTCCGGCGTTATTGCAACATAATTTTTTGCGCTTGCAAGATGAAAAACCACAAGCCCTGTGCCAATACAGCGGCAAAGTCGTGCTGGTCGTCAACACCGCCAGCTTTTGCGGCTTCACCCACCAATACCTGGGTCTCGAAGCGCTCCACGCCAAATACAAGGACCGCGGCTTGGTCGTGCTCGGCTTTCCATCGAACGATTTTTCACAAGAGACCGGCAGTAACAAGGAAATCGCAGATTTTTGCGAGAACACCTTCAACGTGAAATTCCCGATGTTCGTCAAGTCCTCGGTCTCGGGCCGCACGGCCAATCCACTCTTCAAACAACTGGCCAGCAACACCGGCACGACACCCCGTTGGAACTTCTACAAGTACCTGATTAGCCGCGATGGCCTCAAGGTCAGCGCCTTCAACTCGTCGGTTGAACCGGAGAACCCGCGCTTCGTGAAGGACTTGGAAACACTGCTGTCAGCCAAATAATTACCAGTCAGTCATAATAAGAACGGAGAGTTTCCAACCTGAATACAACCGCCCAACCACGAGGTGCCTGATGAACTACGCAACGTTAACGACACCTCAAGCCCACGGCAGGCCGAAGGTAGCCATCATCGGCTCCGGCATTTCGGGTTTGGCGGCAGCGCATCGGCTGGCCGGTGCGGCTGACATCACCTTGTTTGAGGCCAGCGATTACTTCGGCGGCCACACCCACACTGTCGACGTCACCTTACCCGGTAAAAACGACCCGGACAGCTGGGTCACGCATGGCGTTGACACCGGCTTTCTGGTCTTCAATGAGCGCACGTATCCGCAGTTGATTCAGCTGTTTGCCGAGTTAGGGGTGGCCACGGCCCAATCGGACATGTCGTTTTCGGTCAAAGTGCCTGCCTCCAACCCCGCCAGCGAAGGGCGTGCGCACGGAGCGCTGGAGTGGAGCGGCTCCAGCCTGAACAGCGTTTTTGCGCAACGTGGAAATTTGGTGAACTGGCGCTTTTTGCGCATGCTGCGGGACATCCTGCGCTTCAACCAACGATGCACAACCCTGGCCGAGTCCGGCGCAGAAGCCAATATGCAGCAACCGCTGGCCGACTTCCTGAAACAGGAAAATTTTTCCGACGAGTTTCGCGACTGGTATTTTCTGCCCATGATGGGTTGCATCTGGTCGTGCCCCACCGACCAGATGTTGCAGTTTCCGGTGGCCACGATGATCCGCTTTTGCCATAACCACGGCCTGTTGCAAGTGGCCGACCGGCCGCAATGGTGGACGGTGGCGGGTGGTGCACGCCACTATGTCGAGAAGATCGTAGCCAACATCGCCGACAAGCGCTTGTCAACGCGCGTGCATGCCATCAAGCGCGATGCCGACGGCGTGCGCATCTTCAGCGGTGGCCTCGCATCGCACCAAGTTGAAACTTTTGACAAAGTGATTCTCGCCACCCATTCAGACCAGGCGCTGGCGCTGCTGGCGGAGCCCTCTGACGCTGAACAAGCCGTCCTCGGCGCCATACGTTATCAACCCAACCGCGCCGTGCTGCACACCGACACAGCGGTCTTGCCCACACGTCCACTGGCTTGGGCCGCCTGGAACTATGAACGTGCCCCCGAGACGCAGCGCGAGTCGGCACAGGTCTGCCTGCACTATCTGCTCAACCTGCTGCAGCCGCTGCCGTTTGAACAACCGGTGATCGTCTCACTGAACCCGGTGGCAGGCATTGACAAACAAAAGATTTTGGGCAGCTTCGACTATGCACACCCGGTGTTTGACCTCGCGGCGATCCGTGCGCAAAAAGACCTGCCGGCACTGCAAGGCCAACAACACACCTATTTTTGTGGCGCCTGGACAGGTTATGGTTTTCATGAAGACGGGCTCAAGTCCGGCCTGCTCGCAGCCAAAGCAATGTTGCAAGACACAGCCCAAGAAAGTGCGCGTGCGACCCAGCGATATCAGACAACGCGGGAAGAAGAATGGCTGACCGCCTGAGCATGCCTGCAGCCACCGCCAAAGCTCTGATTGGCTTTGGCGAAGTGCGTCACACGCGGCTCAAACCTGCCCATCACGCGTTCAATTACCCGACTTATTTTTTGATGTTGCCGCTGCGTGCTATGCAACGCAATGGGAGCGGCGAGCTGGCGCGCAATCGCCGGGCGGTGCTGAGTTTCCATGACCGTGACCACGGCGACGGCAGCCCTGACTGCCTGCGCTGGCTCGACGACTTGTTGCAGGCCGAAGGTATCAACGATGCGCAAGGCGAAGTCTGGCTGCACACCTACCCGCGGGTCTTCGGTTTCACCTTTAAACCGGTGAGCTTTTGGTATTGCCACACCACAGAAGGCGCATTGCGCACCATCGTGGTGGAGGTCAACAACACCTTCGGCGAACGCCACTGCTACCTGCTGGACTCGCCGCGTTACGGCCAGGAATTGCGTGCCGACAAAGTCTTCCACGTCTCGCCTTTTTGCGAGATTGAAGGTGGCTATCGCTTTCGTTTCATGCGCAGCGTTGAGGGCGGTATTGAACGCACCGTGGCCCGTATCGACCATGACGACGCGACGGGACCGTTGCTGCAAACCAGCGTTGCGGGCACCTTAGAACCCGTTTGCCCAGCCAGCTTGCGCAAAGCCTTGTGGCGCTACCCGGCCATGACCTTCGGGGTGGTCGGGCGCATTCACTGGCAAGCCCTGAAACTGTGGCTCAAGCGCGTTCCTTTTGTTTCCAAACCCAAGCCCCCAGAACTTTTCGTGACACGATGAATTCACCCCAATCTTCTGCCTCAACGGTCTCCCGTCTGAACAACGCTTTGCCGGCGCTGCCGGCTGGTGCGCCAGCCGCTGCACGCACCGCCTTCAAGCTGCTGTCGCGCCTGAAGCACGGCACACTCACCCTGCAATTGCCTGATGGCAGCACGCAGCGCTTTGGCTCGGGTGCTTCGCCCACGGCCAGCCTGCGCCTGAACAACTGGAATGTCTGCAGCGCTGCGCTGCGCTCCGGTGACATCGGTTTTGCCGAAAGCTACATCGCCGGCGACTGGACCACCCCGCACCTGACTGAGCTGCTGCAGGTGCTGGTTCTCAACCGCAAAGAAGTCGAAGACATCATCTACGGCACGTGGCTGGGTCGGCTGGTGTATCGCTGCAAGCATCTGCTGAACCGCAACACCAAAGCCAACAGCCAAAAAAACATCCACGCACATTACGACCTCGGCAATGCTTTTTATGAGCTTTGGCTTGACGGCACGATGAACTACTCGTCGGCCATTTTCGAAACGCCTGAGATGCCAATGGCCGAAGCCCAGAGCGCCAAAGTGCGTCGCGCCTTGAACATGGTGAAACTGCAAGCCGGCGACCGCGTGCTGGAGATCGGTTGCGGCTGGGGTGCCTTGGCCGAAATGGCCACCACTGAATTCGGCGCCTCGATCGTCGGCGTGACCCTCAGCACCGAGCAGCTGCAATGGGCCCAGGAACGGATGGCGCGTGCCGGTGTCGTCGCGCACGACCTGCGCCTTCAGGACTACCGCGACATTGGCGTCAGCCACGAAGCCGATCGCAACTTCGACGCGATTTGCTCGATCGAGATGATCGAAGCCGTCGGCCGCGAATACTGGCCAACGTACTTCGCCACGGTGGCCCGACTGCTCAAACCCGGCGGGCACGCCTGCATTCAAAGCATCGTCATTGCCGACGAACTCTACGAGCGCTACATCGGCTCGACCGACTTCATTCAGCAATATATTTTCCCGGGCGGCTGCCTGCCATCGCCGTCCATCTTCAAAGCCCAAGCCGAAGCGGCCGGCCTTGAAGTCGTCGATGAGTTTTCGTTTGGTCCGGATTACGCTCGCACGCTCAAGCTCTGGCGTGACGCGTTTCTGGCGCAAGAGTCACGGGTGCTTCAGCTCGGGTTTGACAAAAGGTTCATACGCATATGGGAGTTCTATCTGGCCTACTGCGAGGCGGCCTTCTCACAAGCCAACACCGACGTGGTGCAGTACACGCTGCGCAAACGCTGAAGTACGCGTTGATGGCCGGCATTGTCGCGGCCTGCGCATTCAGCGTTACCTCGAACGCGCAAACACCCGCAGCAGCTGACACACGCACGGAATTCAAAGCCCTGTTGCCGCAAGCCCTGCTGCTTGGAAAAACACGTCTCACGGTCTGGGGATTCAAGATCTATGACGCGCAGCTGTGGGCCGCCCCCGGCTTTCAAGCAGACCGCTATGCCAGCCAAACGCTGGCCTTAGAGCTGGCTTACCTGCGCGCCTTTGATGCCGTCGACATCGCCGAACGCTCGCTCAAAGAGATGCGCCGCAGTGCCACTGTGTCAGATGCGCAAGCGCAGCAATGGAGCCGCGATATGCAGCGTGTTTTGCCTGACGTGAAAGTCGGTGACCGCATCCTAGGCGTGCACCGACCCGGCATTGGCGCCAGCTTCTGGGTCAATGGCCAAGCCAGCGGCGAGATCCTGGACGCTGAATTTTCTAAGCTGTTCTTTGGCATCTGGTTGTCGCCCAAAACATCGGAACCCGCCATGCGCATAGCGCTGGTCGGGGAGTAGCCGTTTGAACACCGCCTTTGGTTCGCGCAATGGCTTGGCTTATGGGCTGATGGGGTTTCCGCTGGCCTTTGCGGCGCTGCCTCTGTATGTGATTTTGCCGAACCACTACGCGCGCGAATTCGGTGTGCCCTTGGCCACGCTAGGCGCTGTTCTGCTGGGGGCTCGCCTCTTTGATGCCTTCATCGACCCGGCCTTGGGTCGACTGACCGACCGGCTTTTTGCCCGCTCCACCGCTGCCGTGCTGGCCTTGGGCGCGGCGGCTGCGCTGGTGCTGGCGATCGGCTTTGCACTGCTATTTTTTCCGCTGGTGAGCGAACCCGCCTCGCTGGTGATCTGGGCCACCGCGATGTTGATGCTGACCTACGCCGGCTACAGCGCCTTGAGCGTGGCACACCAATCGTGGGCCGCCATGCTGGGCGGCAACGAAGCGCAGCGCAGCCGCATCGTCGCGTGGCGCGAAGGCTTGGGATTGCTCGGGGTCGTGACGGCATCGGTGCTGCCGGTGCTGCTGGGTTTACCCGTCACCACCGCTGTCTTTTTGGTCGCCTTGGTGTTGGGCTGGTGGGGCTGGCAACGCTCAATCAGGCCGGTGACGGTCATGCCGCACGAGGTGTCAGCAACACCCGCGGCACCGACTTCCGTCTGGCAACCTTTTCGCCAAGCCAGCTTCAGGCGGCTGCTGGCAGTGTTCATGCTGAACGGCATCGCCAGCGCCATACCGGCTACGCTGGTCTTGTTTTTCATTCAAGACAAGCTCGCCGCGCCGGCGAGTTTTGAGCCGCTGTTTCTGGGCAGTTATTTTTTGTGCGCTGCGCTGTCGATTCCGCTGTGGCTGGCTATCGTCAAACGCATCGGCTTAGCCCGCAGCTGGCTGGTCGGCATGCTGCTCGCCATGAGCGTCTTTGTCTGGGCCAGCCAAGTCGGCGACGGGGAGATGTTGGCCTTCGCGCTGATCTGCGCACTCTCGGGTGTCGCCTTAGGCGCTGACTTGGCGCTGCCCAGCGCCTTGCTGGCGGGCGTGATCCAGGCGCAGGCCAGCCCTACGACGGGCGCTTATTTTGGCTGGTGGAGTTTCGCCACCAAACTCAATTTAGCCTTGGCGGCAGGGTTGGCCTTGCCCCTGCTAGACCTCTTTGGTTACGCCCCGGGCGTGCGTGATGCCGCTGCATTGAACGCGCTGGTGGTGGCGTACTGCGTGCTGCCCTGCGTGCTCAAAGCAATGGCCGCAGTGGCCTTGTACCTGCTGGTAATCCGGACCACTTCTAAATCTTCTCAAACTTTTCAAGAAAGTAGTCCATGAAAAAACGTTTGCTCCTCACCGCCTTTGTGGTTGCCGCCGGCATGGGCTTGGCCGGCTGTGCCGGCCCGCAAGTGAACGATTACGCTCAAGAAAAACCAGTGCTCGACCTGCGCCAATACTTCAACGGCACGCTCGACGCTTACGGCATCTTCACTGACCGCTCCGGCAAAGTCGTCAAACGCTTCACCGTCGTCATGACCTGCTCGTGGCAAGGCCCACCCGGCCAGGAAGTGGGCGTGCTCGACGAAGCCTTCAGCTACTCGGACGGCACCACAGACCGCCGGATCTGGACGCTCAAACGCCAGCCGGATGGTCGCTACACCGGCACCGCCGGAGATGTGCTGGGCGAAGCCAACGGCCAGGAGAGCGGCAACACCTTTCGCTGGGGCTACACCCTCAAGCTGCCCGTTGACGGTCGCACCATCGAAGTCCAATTTGACGATTGGATGTACCTGATGACGGACAAAGTGATGCTCAACAAAGCCGCCATGAGCAAGTTCGGCATTCATCTGGGCGACGTCACGTTGTCATTCGTCAAACGCTAAAAAATGACGCTTCTAAATCGACACAACAACCATGAGTTTTAATCCCTCCATCACTGACTGGCACGGCAAATCCATTTGGCTCGTCGGCGCCTCCAGCGGCATCGGCGAAGCCACAGCCACAGCCTTGCACGCAGCGGGTGCACGCGTCTTTGTGTCAGCGCGCAATGCCGCGGCCCTGACCCGTTTTGTTGAAGCCCACCCCGGCTCCGTGGCGGTTCCGCTGGATGCCTCCGACCCGGTGGCCGTCAAGACCGCTGCAATAACCGTGCAGCAAGCAGGACCGGTCGATTTGGTCATGTACTGCGCCGGCTACTACAAGCCCGTGCGCGCTGACAACTTTGACCTGAACGAAATGCTCAAGCACCAGCAAGTCAATTACCTTGGCTTGCTCTACGTACTGGACGCCATGCTGCCGCACTTTTTACAGCGTCAGGCAGGGCACATCAGCATCGTCAGTAGCGTCGCCGGTTACCGTGGTTTGCCGAAAAGTCTGGCCTATGGGCCGACCAAAGCCGCGCTGATCAACTTGGCTGAAACGCTGTATGTCGACCTGAAGGCCCGCGGTATTAGCGTGAGTGTCATCAATCCGGGCTTTGTCAAAACACCCGCGACAGCGCAAAACGATTTCCCGATGCCCGGCTTGATGACAACAGCCGAAGCGGCAGCGGAAATATTGGCCGGCTGGCGTAGAGGGGCCTTTGAAATTCATTTTCCAAAACGCTTCACGCTGTGGATGAAAGTGCTGCGCGTCTTGCCTTATGCTGTCTTTTTCGCCATCGCCAGCAGACTCGTTAAAAGCGAGGCCGACTCGACCCACAACGCCAGCCTCAACCCGTAAAGCGCAAGATTCCATGTTGCCCAGCGCCGCCGACTCTTCTCTTCAGCCATCCCCCGAGCGCATGGCGGTGGCGCGTATCGTGCATTTTTTTGAAGCTTTGCAACCGGCGGATGTGGCACGCATGGGTGCCTTCTACACCCCTGAGGCTTGGTTCAAAGATCCGTTCAATGAGGTTCGCGGGCTGGCTGAAGTGCAGCGCGTTTTCAGCCACATGTATGTGGCGCTGGAACAGCCGCACTTTGTCGTCACCGGTCAATTGGTCGATGGCGTGCAATGCTTTTTAACCTGGGATTTTGTGTTTCGCTTCAAGCGCTTCAGCCCAGACGACTGGCAAACCGTGCGCGGCGGCTCACACCTCAAACTCAATGCTGACGGTCTGATCGAATACCACCGCGACTATTGGGATGCGGCCGAGGAGTTGTATGAAAAACTGCCCGCCGTCGGCAGTCTGATGCGCTGGCTGAAACGCCGGGCGAATCAGTAAAACTTTCAGCCCGGATTCGTTTCAATGAAGCTGCTGCGCTGCACCAGTTTTTCTTGCAAGCGGGCCAGATTCGGATGGCGATCGCGCCAATCGATGGTTGCAAAGCGCAAGTCCAAATAACCCAGTGCGCAGCCAGTGGCCACGTCGGACAGGCTGAAGTGCACACCACTGCAAAAAGGCTTGTCGCCCAGTCCGGTGCTCATGGCTTTCAGCACCGCGTCGATTTTTCCCATTTGACGGTCAATCCACACTTGGCTGCGTTGGCCCTCAGCGCGACCTTCCCACGTGGCTTCGAGCCGCGCCAGAATGGCGGCGTCCAACAAGCCATCGGCCAGCGCTTCCCACGTTTTGACTTCAGCGCGTTCACGGCCTTGTATCGGAATGAGCTTGCCCACCGGCGACAGGGTGTCCAAGTATTCAACGATGACGCGCGAATCAAAGACGGCTTCGCCGCCTTCCATCACCAAGCACGGAACCTTACCCAGCGGATTCGAATCCGCCATAGTGGTATCAGCGGCCCAAACGTTTTCCAAGAAGAATTGGTAATCCAATTTTTTCTCAGCCATGACGATGCGCACTTTGCGCACGTAAGGGCTGGTGTTTGATCCGATAAGTTTCATGGTTTTGTGCATTCTGTCGTGAGTCTTCGTGAGGCATTCTAGCTATTTAGTCAAACACTTCTGACAACGCTCGCCAAAAGCACAGAAGTTTCCAATGGGGCTATGCCGTCTGATGTCTACAATTACGCCATGAGTTTTTCCACCATCAATGCCCTTTCACCGCTCGACGGTCGTTACGCCACCAAACTTGAACAGCTTCGCCCGCTCATGTCGGAGCAAGGCTATATGCACCGCCGCGTGCAAGTCGAGATCGCATGGTTCGTAGCGCTGTCTGACGCTGGCTTTGTCGAATTCAAGCCGCTGAGTCTGGGCGCACGCTCTTATTTGACAGCCCTCGTGAGCCACTTTTCAGAAGCTGACGCACTGGCCATCAAGGACATCGAGAAGGTCACCAACCACGATGTCAAGGCCGTCGAGTACTGGATCAAATCAAAATTTGATGCCAGGCCGGAGTTGCTGGCGGTAGCTGAATTTGTGCACTTCGCCTGCACCAGCGAGGACATCAACAACACCAGCCATGCGCTGCAACTGAAAAGCAGCCGCGAACAGGTCTTGCTGCCCGCCATCGACAAACTGATTGAGCAGATGCGCCAGATGGCGCACCGCTACGCCGACCAATCGATGCTCAGTCGCACGCATGGCCAGACCGCCAGCCCGACCACCGTCGGCAAAGAAATCGCCAACGTCGTGGTGCGCCTGATACAAGCCCGCGAAAAAATCGCCGCCGTCAAGATCATGGCCAAGATGAATGGCGCCGTCGGCAACTACAACGCGCACTTGTCAGCTTGGCCTGACTTTGACTGGGAAGCCTTCAGCCGCAAAGTAGTTGAAACGCCAGAACCGGTGACGGGCGCTGGTCAAGACGCGTGGGGCTTGGGGCTGACCTTTCAGCCGTACAGCATCCAGATCGAGCCGCATGACTACATGGCGGAGTTGTTTGATGCGGTCGCCCGCATCAACACCATCTTGATCGACTTCTCGCGAGACGTCTGGGGCTATGTCAGCGTCGGCTACTTCAAGCAGCGCCTGAAAGCCGGCGAGATTGGTTCGTCGACCATGCCGCACAAAGTCAACCCGATTGACTTTGAAAACGCTGAAGGCAACTTGGGCTTGGCCAACGCGGTGCTGCGCCACCTCAGCGAAAAGCTGCCGATCAGCCGCTGGCAACGTGACCTGACCGATTCCACCGTGCTGCGCAACATGGGCGTGGCCTTTGGCTATGCCGTGCTGGCCTACACCTCGTTGAATGCCGGCTTGAACAAGTTAGAGCTCAACAGCGAAGCCTTGGACGACGATCTGAATTCTTCGTGGGAAGTGCTGGCCGAACCGATCCAGACTGTCATGCGCCGTTACGGCGTGCAAGGCGCTTACGAAAAACTCAAGGAAGTCACGCGCGGCAAAACCGTCACGGCGGCAGCGCTGCATGAACTGATTCATTCGTTGGAAATTCCGGCGCCTGAGAAGCAGCGTTTGCTGGCCATGACACCCGCCAGCTATGTCGGCATGGCGTCAGAACTGGCGCGCCGCGTTTAAGGCTTAAAACCGCGCATCATCGG
>CANCCE010000059.1 GCA_947374505.1 Comamonadaceae bacterium
CGACGGTGAAGAGGCTGTCACGGGCATGGTGTTTTCAACAGAAACGGCGTACAGCAGCCGCTGACGACTGAACGGTTCCAAGCCTTGATGAAGCGTGTAGCTCGGCGGATGATAGTCGGCAGGGGCATGCGGGGTTGACACCTTCGTCTTGTACCGGGCGCGCTCGTTTTCCATCCAGACCAGCAAGTCATCATGGTCTGTCTCCATGCACCCGTTCAACGCCACAAGAAAGGCTGCCGCTCCTAAAAGGACCAACAGGATTCGCAGAGCCATCGTCCATAAAGAAATTTTCAATGCATTACCTTTGTTGCGTCTTGGGCTGGCGACATGTCCAAAGGTCGCAGCGTACGGACCATGGCATCCATCGACAACCTGCCATCTTTCATCGGAACCAGCGTGAGGCTATGGATCGACACCAGCCATGCAAGGCCAGCGATGTCGGCGGTAAAGCCCGCCAAATCCTCGTAATGACCGGTCACGCGCAAGGCGATATGCTGATGCGCATACAACACTTGACGATTTAATTCTGCGGGCCGAAGCAACTCGAACCGCAAGTGACGGGCACGGCCGGACCGGTACATGTCCGCGAATAAAACATCCATTTCATACGGTTTTGGCAACTGCGCTTCAAGCAGCTGAAGCCGCTTCTCCAACTGCACTTGCTCGCTTTTGAGTCCCGATAAAGGTGATGCGCGCAGCAGCTTGGCGCTGAATTCTTTTCTCATGCGCGCGTGCGTCACTTCTTGGTTTGTCAAGTCTTGCTGGACGACCGACAACCAGAGTATCCAAAGGACCCCGAAAATAGCCAGAGAGACCATGGTGAAGGCCAATTGCCGCAACCAAGTTGGCCACGTCATAGGTGCATCGCGGTCGATTGTTTGAAGTGAGCGCCAAACACTCTGTAGTTGATTCAGCATTCGGCCTTGTACCCAGTCAGTGCGCATCCGAAAGCTGCTCAGCATTGACGTTGTCATTTCCGCTGGGAATCTTGAGCAGGGCTCTCATGGCAAAAGGCGTACCCGACAATTCAAGTACACCCAACTTCGATGGCGTGTCCGAGACTTCAATCAACTCGACCTGCGCAAGCCATTGACCGTGACTGGCAATTCGGCGCAACAACTCAAAAACCTCTTGATTCGACCGCGCCACACCGTTGATAGTGATCTTATTCCCCTCCTTTTTAAGTGCTGTCAGATACAAGCCGTCCGGCAAGTTATCAGCCACCTCCTGCAGCCAGAGTACCGACAGCTTTCGATCGGACTGAAAGGCCAGAAGTGTTGTTTCGCGCAGCCTCAGCTTTTCTATATCCTTTTCGACTTGAGCGCTTATTTTGAGCAGTCCGTCAACAACTGCGATCTCTTTTTTCAGAATGCTGTTGGCCGCCATTTCTACGGTCATTTTTTGTGTCAGCCATACGCGACCAACCATGGCCAAGACCAGGCCTGACAGCGCAGCCATCAGCAAAGCGGTTGCAAAATTTTGACGCTTCCGCGCTAGCGCCCACTCTCGATGCGGTAAAAAATTGATCAGCATGGTTTTTGAAACCGTCGTAAAGCCAAACCGCAAGCAGTCAAAAGGCCCGCACGCGCTGAATTTTGAAGCGCGTTACTGTCGACGGCCTTCCCCAGTAGCATCCCACTGAAGGGATCAGCCTGTACGCAATCGAAAATGGTCTGACGCTTGATTGCAGCTTGCAAGCCGGGCAATACTGACGACCCACCGGTCAAAAAAATAGTGTCGATCTTCTGACATGAAGTACCAGATAAAAATGCGTCAAGTTCGCTGACAAGTCCATCAGCAAGCTTTTTAATAAAGGGCTGCAAGACAGCTTGCGAATATTCTTCAGGTAATGACTCCCTGCATTTTTGTCCTTCGGCGTCCAACGCCTCCAAACCGAAGGCTTGGGCGATCAGTTCAGTCAGCCGGGCACCCCCCACAGGTTGATGCGCCGCATGAACAATCTGGCCCTGATGGGCCACGTGCAGACTCGAGATCTCGGTTCCAACCTGAATAAGCACCACCGGATCGGCCAGCACCACAGCCCGGGCGCTGATCAGTCGACGAACTGCCCGCATAGCCGCCGGCGTCTCGACATCGACAACAACAGGAATCAAACCAGCTGACTCTGCCAGCCCCAGACGATCTTGTACCCGCTCTTTATTGGCGGCTGTGATCAGAACTTCCAACTCGTTGCGCTGCCTTGGCGCTTGAGGCCCGACTTTGACTTCGAAATCAACACTCATGTCCACCCAAGGTCGGCCGCTCAGCCGCTCAACTTCAGACTCGATATGAGCCATCCTTTCGGCCTCACCCAAGTCGGAGGAAAGCAAGAGTTTTGTCGTGATCACTGCCGAGTCCGACATGGCCAATGCCACGGATCGGGTTGTGCTCCCACTGGCCTTGACCAGCCGTCGTAGTGCGGCTGCAACCTCGTCAAATTGCTCAATACGTCCCGCCACTATCCAGCCAGGCTCCAGGGGCTCCATGACGCAGCGCTCCAGCACCAGTCCAAATTTGTCATCTTGAGACAACTCTACCCATTTCAGACTAGATGAGCCCATGTCTAATCCAATCAGGGGCGTTAACTTTGACTTGAAGATCCCCATAAATTGAGCACCAAAGTAATTTTAATGAGTACTATTATCGTCATTTAAGAAATAAATAATATTTTATTATTACTTTATTTACATTCAGCACAATTCAGGCGAATCCAGTCACTCCATCCAGCACACACTGGTTTGCGCAACGTTTTTATAATGCCCCGGTGCCCTAAGATTGAACGCATGCTCCCAAAAAACTCTAAAGTCCCAGCTTCTGCCAACACGCCGAACAGCACGCGTCAATCCGTGCTCCGTCTGATCACTTGGGCCATTGGCTTGGCTGTGGCAGGTGGGATCAGCTTGCTGCTGGTGATTGCTGTCGCGCTGTCGGTGGCTTATCCTAATTTGCCGGACATTTCTGACCTGTCGACCTACCGGCCCAAACTGCCCATGCGCGTGTTCGCCGCCGACGGCGCGCTGATTGGTGAATTTGGTGAAGAGAGACGCAGCCTGACGCCCATCAAAGATATCCCGCAAGTGATGAAAGATGCCGTGCTAGCGATCGAGGACGCTCGCTTCTTCCAGCATGGCGGCGTCGATTACTTAGGCGTGATTCGAGCAGGGCTGGCCAACGTCGGACGATCCAAAAGCCAGGGGGCATCGACCATCACCATGCAGGTCGCTCGCAACGTCTACTTGTCAGCCGAGAAAAGCTATACCCGCAAGATTTACGAAATTTTGCTGACGTTCAAGCTTGAGCACATGCTGACCAAGAACCAGATTCTTGAGATCTACATGAACCAAATCTTTCTAGGTCAGCGGGCTTACGGTTTTGCCGCGGCGTCAGAGACTTATTTTGGTAAACCATTGAAAGACATCAGCATTGCCGAAGCTGCGATGCTGGCCGGACTGCCAAAAGCACCTTCCGCCTACAACCCGATCAGCAACTTACCGCGTGCGCGCTCCCGGCAGCAATACATCATTGAACGCATGGAGGAAAACAACTTCATCACCAGTGCACAGGCTAGCGCAGCCAGAAAAGAAGTGCTCAAAATCCGCAGCGGCCCGAACGCCGGACGCGTGCATGCCGAGTTCATCGCCGAAACTGTGCGTCAACTGGTGTTCAGCCAGTATGGCGACAGCACATACACACGTGGACTGAACGTGTACACCACCGTGTCGTCGGTTGACCAGACTGCTGCCTACAAAGCGCTGCGCAAGGGCATCATGGATTTTGAACGGCGTCAGGTGTACCGCGGCCCAGAGAAATTCCTGACCTTACCGGACGACCCCAAAGAAGCTGAGGACGTGATTGATGATGCGCTGGCCGACAGCCCGGACAACGGCGATGTGATGTCTGCGGTCGTGCTTGAAGCGACCCCGAGAAAAATCACGGCAGTGCGCCAAAACGGCGAGTCGGTCGAGATCACTGGCGATGGCCTGAAGCCAGCCCAATCGGGTTTAAGTGACAAGGCGCCGGCCAACATACGACTGCGCCGCGGCGCGCTGATTCGCGTCGCCAAGACCGAGAAGAACACATGGGAAATAACGCAGCTGCCCGAAGTTGAGGGCGCGTTCATCGCGCTGGACCCGCGTGACGGCGCCATTCGCGCGCTGGTTGGCGGCTTCGATTACGACAAAAACAAATTTAACCATGCAACGCAGGCTTGGCGCCAGCCAGGCTCCAGCTTCAAGCCATTTATCTATTCAGCAGCACTTGAAAAAGGCTTCACTCCCGCCACCATCATCAATGACGCGCCCTTGTTTTTTGACTCAGGCGTGACGGGCGGCCAGCCATGGGAACCGAAGAATTACGATGGCACTTTTGAGGGGCCGATGAGCATGCGCACAGCCTTGAAAAAATCAAAAAATTTGGTCTCCATCCGCATCTTGCAAGCGGTGGGCACACAAAACGCGCAGGACTGGATTGGTCACTTTGGCTTTGAGCCTGACAAACACCCTGCTTACTTGACGATGGCGCTAGGCTCAGGGTCGGTCACCCCGATGCAAATGGCCACGGCTTATTCAGTTTTTGCCAACGGCGGCCTGCGCGTCACGCCGTACCTGATTACCAAGATCACCGATCAGCAAGGCCACACACTGGTCGAAACCCCAGCGCCAGTCCCGAGTGAAAGTAACCGTGCGATTGAGCCACGGAATGCATTCATCATGTCGAGTCTGCTGCAAGAGGTGACGCGTTCTGGCACGGCAGCCAGAGCCCAAGCCATGCTCAAACGTCCCGACCTGTACGGCAAGACAGGCACCACCAACGATTCCATCGACGCCTGGTTTGTAGGATTCCAGCCAACGCTGATGGGGGCCGTATGGATGGGGTATGACAAGCCCAAGAAATTGGGCGATCGTGAGACCGGCGGCGGCCTGAGCCTGCCGATCTGGATCAACTTCATGGAAACAGCGCTGAAATCTACCCCAGTGACTGAATTGCCCGTGCCCGCTGGGGTGGTGAACGTCAACGGCGAATGGTTTTACGAAGAGTATGCAAGCGGCTCGGGCATCAGCAGCTTAGGAATTGATGGTCGCCCATCAAGCTTGAGCCATGGCATGAGCAGCCAAGGTGCGCCGATTCAGGTGCTACCGCCAACGGATGAACGCAGGCGCATTCTGGATCTATTTAAAAATTAGCCTGCACTGAAAAGCAAGGTCTGACCGGCTTGCTCGCTGGCGTAGCGTGACAAGTCCGAGAAAAATTCGTGGGCAGTTTTGGTGTCAAGCCACTGACCTGCTGCGAACTTGTAATGAAAACCGCCCGCCCTTGCGGCCAGCCAAATTTCCTGCAAGGGTTTTTGTAAGTTGATGATGATCTGGCTGTGGTTTTCAAAAGTCAGCGTCACCATGCCGCCGGTGCGTTGATTGTCGACATCAGCGTCGGACTCATCGTTGATCCGGTCGCAAGCTGTTTCCACCGCTAGCAGAGCAGCTTCTGCGCAGTCGAGATATTCCAAGTCGGTCATTACAATCCCATCATGTTTGCTTCACTTCAAATTTACAGCCAAATTTTAGGCCGTCACGCGTTGTCTGGCAGGCCACAAGGCCTTGCGAGCATCTTGGTTGGCGCAGTGTTGACCGCATCACTGGTCGGCTGCGGGCAAAAAGGGCCGCTGTTTTTACCCGGCCCCCCCCCACCCTTGCAGCCAACAATCGCGACATCAACAGCTGCCACTGCACCCGCGCAAGCCATCCTTGGCGCGCCTACCCGTTCCGCCTCCACACCCCAATGAGCCAACAACCTTCAACCGCAGGCGCTGCTCAAGCCCTGCCAGGGCATCCTTTTGTGGCCTATCACGGCGCTGAACTACAAGTCGAAGACGTCCGTCTGAGCCAGCTCGCAGCCGAGCACGGCACACCGCTGTTTGTCTATTCGAAAGCCTCGATGTTGGCAGCGCTGGCCGCCTATCAGCGCGGTTTCGCTGGCCGCCATGCGCAAATTTGCTACGCCATGAAGGCCAATTCCTCGCTCGGCGTGCTGCAAGTATTTGCCGCTGCCGGTTGCGGTTTTGACATCGTCTCCGGCGGTGAACTCGAACGGGTTCTGGCGGCCGGTGGTGATGCCGCGAAGATCATTTTTTCCGGCGTCGGCAAGACCCGAGGTGAGATGCGCCTAGCCCTGCAAGCCGGCATTGGCTGCTTCAATGTCGAGAGCGAAGCCGAGCTCGATGTCCTGTCACAAGTGGCCGAGTCGCTTGCGCTTCGGGCCCCCGTGAGTATTCGCGTCAACCCCAACGTCGACCCGAAAACGCACCCGTATATTTCAACCGGCCTGAAAGACAACAAGTTTGGCGTGGCCCACGAAGATACCCTGCGGATTTACCAATATGCGGCCAGCCTTAGAGGCTTACGGGTGGTTGGCATTGACTGCCATATTGGCTCACAAATCACTGACGTCACGCCCTATTTAGACGCGATGGACCGCGTACTCGACTTGGTCACCAGCATCGAAGCGAGCGGCATTCCATTGGCGCACATCGACTTCGGCGGCGGCTTGGGCATCAATTACAACAATGACACGCCACCGGCTGCTGACGTGCTGTGGGCACAGCTGCTGCGCAAGTTGGATGAACGCGGCTTTGGTCAGAAAAAGCTCATGATCGAGCCCGGTCGCTCACTCATCGGCAATGCCGGCGTTTGTGTGACTGAGGTGATTTACGTCAAGCCTGGCGAGCACAAGAACTTTTGCATCATTGATGCGGCCATGAACGACTTGCCGCGGCCGGCCATGTACCAGGCTTTCCACGCCATCGTGCCCCTGCGGACGGGCCACAGTGACACACCTGAGGCACGCTACGATGTGGTCGGCCCGATTTGCGAAAGCGGTGACTGGATCGGCCGCGACCGGATGCTCGCGGTCAAGGCTGGAGACCAGCTCGCCGTGCTGTCGGCGGGCGCGTACTGCATGAGCATGTCCAGCAACTACAACACCCGAGGCCGCGCCGTTGAACTGTTGGTCGATGGTGCCAAGGTGCATGTGATCCGCGAGCGTGAAAGCGCTGCCGATCAGATGCGACTTGAGCGACTTGTCGCGCTTTAAGACACCGTTCTACGATTTGATGCGACTGCGCAAATACTGGCGCAGTCGCCAGCCCAGCAGCAAGGCCAAAATACTGGCATAAACCGCCACCTCAGCAAAGTCATTTTTGCCGGCACGCATCCAGAAAAAATGCAGGATGGCCAAACAGGCCACCGCATAGATCAGCTGGTGCAGCTGCTGCCAGCGTTTTGCACCCAGCGTCTTGATGGCCGCATTGAAGGATGTTGCGGCTAAAGGGGTCAGTAACAACAGCGACAGTGAACCGACCAAAATAAACGGCCGCTTGACGATGTCGCGAACGATGTCGTCAACGTCAAAACCCATGTCGAACCCGCTGTAACTCAAGAAATGGACCAGCGCATAGAAGTACATGAAAAGTCCGAGCATGCGTCGAAAACGCGCCAGGCTCGGCGTTTTACTTAGCTGCCGCAGCGGCGTGACCGCCAACACGATGCACAAAAACCGCAAAGCCCAATCCCCAGTCGCGCGGATCAAAGCCTCCTGTGGGTTCGCACCGAGCTGGTCAGCCAGCGCACGATAAAACAGCCAGACAAAAGGCAGCAAACACAGCGCAAAAACTGTCGGTTTGGCAGCGGGGTGCAACAGCAGCTTGTTCACGCAAGCAACCCGACGTCAGAACAATTTAGTCAAGTCCATGCCGGTGTAGAGCTGCGCCACTTGCGCCTCATAGCCGTTGAACAGCAGCGTCTTGCGCTTCTTGGCGAACAAGCCGTCTTCGCCAATGCGCCGTTCCGTCGCTTGGCTCCAGCGGGGGTGGCTGACGTTCGGGTTGACGTTGGAATAAAACCCATACTCTTGCGCTGCCGCCTTGTTCCAAGCGGTGCGCGGTTCTTTGTCGGTGAAGCGAATCTTGACGATGCTCTTGCCACTCTTGAATCCATATTTCCAAGGCACCACCAAACGCACCGGTGCGCCGTTTTGATTCGGCAAGACTTCGCCGTACATGCCGAAAGTCAACAAGGTCAGCGGGTTCATCGCCTCGTCCATGCGCAGGCCTTCCACATAAGGCCAATCGAGCACACGCGAGCCGACAAACGGCATGGTCTTGGGGTCTGCCAGCGTGACGAACTCGACATACTTGGCGCTGCCCAGCGGTTCGACTTTTTTAATCAGCTCGGCCAGCGAATAGCCGACCCACGGAATCACCATCGACCAGCCCTCGACACAGCGCATCCGGTAAATCCGCTCTTCTTGCGCACTGAGCTTGAGCAGCTCTTCGATGCCATAAGTTTTGGGTTGCTTGACCAGCCCTTCAATACTCACAGTCCACGGCCGAGTCGGGAGCGTGCCAGCGTTGCGGGCCGGGTCGCTTTTATCAGTGCCAAATTCGTAAAAATTGTTGTACGTGCTGGCGTCTTTGTAGTCGGTGAGCTTGTCCAGCGTCACGGCACCGGCCACCGCTGACTTAGCGCCTGCCAGCGCCGCATGTTTGCCGGGCGCGGTCATCGCCTGCGCCATCGCCTCGCGACCCGCCCAGCCAGCCAATGCAGCACCGGCAGCGCCGCCAGCCATCAGTTTGATGAGTGCGCGTCGATCGCGGTAGACCCGCTCAGAGGTGATCTCGCTGGACACGGGATGAATAAAACCGTCTCGGTTGGTTTTGATCAGCATGGTGGTTCCTTTAAAAAGAGCGTCTTGGCTACGCCCGGTCAATACGCTCACGATGAGCGTGCGATGCCAAGAAAAAAGGCGTCTTGCAACCTTAATCTCGCCAGTGTAGCGAGGAACCAGCAAGCACTGAACCGAGCGACTCTAAACCCAAGAAACAACCAAACTCGCGAACGGGAGAAGAACAAGGCAGTGCATCAATTCATTCGAACTTAATTCACGTCACTCATCAACACGCGCCCGTAGATGTCTTCAAAACGCACAATATCGTCTTCACCTAGATAGCTGCCAGTCTGCACCTCAATCATGACCACGATGTCAGTCCCGATATTTTGCAGCCGGTGCTTGTGACCCGCAGAAATGTAAGTGGATTCATTGGCTTTGAGGGTGACCTCATGGTCACCGTTGGTGACCTTGGCAGAACCGCTGACCACAACCCAATGCTCGCTGCGATGATGATGCATTTGCAAGCTCAGGCTGGCGCCGGGTTTGACTTCGATGCGCTTGATCTTAAAGCCAGGCCCTTCTTCGAGCACGGTGTAAGTGCCCCAAGGCCGGTGCACGGTGTTGTGCAACTTGTGTGCCGCGTGGCCTTTGGCTTTGAGCTCAGCGTAAATGTGTTTGACGTCTTGCACACAGGCTTTGTCAGCCACCAGCAGGGCGTCCGGGGTATCGATGATGACGAGGTTGTCCAACCCCACCGTACCCACTAATCGGGTGGTGCTTTGGATGGTGCAATTGCGCGTGTTGTACATCAAGGCGTCACCGTCGACGCGGTTACCTTGCTCATTCGGCGAGCCAAGGTCACCCAGGGCGTTCCAAGAGCCGATGTCGCTCCAGCCAATATGACAGGGCACCACAGCCACTTGATCTGACTTTTCCATCACGGCGTAGTCTATAGATTCGCTGGGGACAAGCTGAAAGGTGGCCGGGTCAAGCTCAAGCCTGACAACGCCCTTGCCATGCGCCAGAGTGGACTGGCGAATGCAAACTTCCACCGCCTGCAGTATGTCGGGACAGAGTTTTTCCATCTGCTGCAACAAGGTGTCTACAGTGAAGCAAAACATGCCGGAGTTCCACAAGAATCGGCCTGAGGTGAGGTAAGCCAGCGCGTTGTCGAGTGATGGTTTTTCAACAAAACGCAGCACGGTGTTGCCCACCGCCTCGATATAGCCGTAGCCCGTTTCAGGACTAGAGGGCTGTATGCCAAACGTCACCAGCTGACCGGCTGCGGCCAGTTGGCTGGCCTGCTGCACTGCGGCAGCAAAAGCCGCTTGGTCTGCAATCAGGTGGTCTGCAGCCAGCACCAGCATCAGGGCGTCTTTGCCGTGCTGCTGGCGCACTTGCAGCGCCGCAGCAGCAATGGCTGCGGCCGTGTTGCGACCAAAAGGCTCGAGAATGAAAGAAGTGGAGATGCCGGTGGTATTGATTTCAGCCAACTCGTCTTCCGTCTTGAAGAAGAAGTCGCGATTGGTGACGGTTAAGACTTCAGCCACATGCGGCAACTGGGCGCCGCGCAAAAATGCTTTTTGCAACAAGCTTTGACCATCCGCAAGGCGGATGAAAGGTTTGGGATGCTGTTCGCGAGAAACCGGCCAAAGCCGTGAGCCTGCGCCGCCACAAAGTATGGTGGGAATGAGTTTCAAGTTGCGTTCGCCTGATTGTTGGATTCGCAGTGTTCAGTGACTGCTCGCGAAAGACGGGGTAAAGATATTTCGGGGGCAGCACCTCGGATCACGAGGGGCACCATTAATACTTAAGTCTCCACGAGATCATAAGCCTCACGCTATTTTAGCTGAGTTGCATCTGCCAACAACAGGTTCGAAACGACCAATTGAGAGTCACAACTGTGACTCTCTTCAAGAGATCTAATCATCAGAACAACCGCAGAGATGTGGGTTCGTGCTCCCCTTTTGCCCCCACAAAAACGCTCAGTCAGCCTGGGCTTCGTTCAAGCACTTGCCCAGTTGTGAAAAGTACCGGTCAGCGACTGGCGTCGGCATGACGTACTTGATGCGTGTATCGATCTCGTCGGATACCAAGGAAATAACGCCTTTTTTACGCAATGACTTGAGTCGCCGATGGGCGGTGGTGGAAGACACGTCATCATAGATAGCCATCGCCTGTAGCACGGTGATTTTTTGTTCAGCATGCCAGACTGTCGCGAACAAATGCAGGAGTCGCTCTTCAACAGGGTCCAGTTTTGGGAAATCTGGCAGCTGGTGAACAGCTTTGACCAGATTTAAAAACCGGAGGTAGGTTTGGGAATGCTGGATGGCGATAGAGGTCATCTTTTGATGATAATTCAAAATATAAAAACTAACTAAGTTGCTTTCAGAAAAGACAACTTGTTTCAATCTTCCTTATTCATTTAGAAGGTTGGGTCTAAATAAAAATGGCTTTATCGGTTTAGCATGAGATCTAGCCTTGTTTTTGTTTTTGTTTTTGTTTTTTGAGTTCATTTTTCAGTCAGGATCCAAAGTTATGCCCAGCAAAAAACAACCCGCCTCCGGTAAACCGCCAAGCCCCGGCACGGGTCTGATTCAGGAATCTGCTCAACAGATATGGCTTGCCGGCTTGGGCGCATTTGCCAAGGCGCAAGAAGAAGGCAGCAAGGTGTTTCAGGGTTTGGTGAAGGATGGCCTAGACCTGCAGCGCCAAACCAAGGTGGCCGCTGAAGAAAAACTGGCTGAGGCCTCCAGGAAGCTGCGCAGCTTGGCTGAGGCATCGAACCTGAGCGTGTCCAACTTGGGGGCCAAGGCGACACAACCCTGGGACAAGCTGGAGAGCATTTTTGAAGAACGCGTGGCCAAGGCGCTGAAGCATTTGGGCCTGCCGTCTGTGCAAGAGTTTGAGGTGCTGAAGGCCGAACTGGCGGCGCTGAAGAAAAAGGTAACGCTTCTGGAGGGTGCTGCCAAGCCGGTCAAGCCAAGGGCGGTTAAAAAAACACCCCGCATCTGAGCGCTACTGGCCTTCCCTACTTACCCAGCGCCGATGCCTGAGGTAGAGTGGCTCTCAATAAAGAGTCAAGAGGGCAAACCGATGGCCAAAAAAGCGCCGCGCCGCACAGCGGAGCGCATTCTGGAGGTAACACTGGAGCTGTTCAACCGCTTTGGTGAACCCAATGTCTCGACCACGCTGATCTCGGCGGAACTCGGCATCAGCCCGGGTAATCTCTACTACCACTACCCGGCCAAAGATGAGCTGATCAATTCGCTGCTAGACCGCTACGAAACCGCCCTGAATGAATTGCTCGGTGCCGGCGAAGGCGTGCGCGATGTAGAAGATGCCTGGTTCTTCATGCATTCGCTGTTTGAATTGATTTGGCAGTACCGCTTTTTGTATCGCGACCTGAACGACTTGCTGAGCAAAAACCGCAAGCTGGAGACGCATTTTCAGCGCGTCATCGAGCATAAGACCCGCTCTGTCAAAGCCCTGCTGAACAGCCTGGTGCGCCACCACGCGATGACCATGGACACGCGTGAGGCTGAACCCACAGCCACCAGCATGGTGGTGGTGCTGACTTACTGGCTGAGCTTTGAGTATGTCCGCGATCCGCGCCACGCGCTCGAACCGGAGCATGCCCAAATGGCCTTGTTGCGCGGCGCGCACCATGTACTCAACCTGCTGATTCCCTACCTTGAACCCGGCCAGCGGCTGCACTTACAAGCCCTTGTAACGGCCTACACCAGCGCTGCGACAGTTGACGATCCAAAGTGATCGCAGGAGACATACCGATGGTCACTTGGAGCCGCTTCATCAGTTCGGACAGTGTCCAGTTTAACGAGGCAAATCTGCAAAAAAACTGGTTGCGCCTACACCGCTGCGATGCCGAGCCACTGCCTGTAAACAGCGACGTTTTGCACGCTTGGGTGCTGTTTCACAACGGCGACTTTCAACAAGCTGCAGACAAGGGTCTGAAGGCTGGTAACGATGGCGTGACCGTGGCCAACAAGGCCACCAGCGTCTATGCACGCTTTTTGGAGAAGCGTGAAAAAATCAAGCTCGCCTTGTTTTTAGAAGTTGCCGCCCGGGCGGAGGCGCAGCAAGCGCTTATGCCCCACAACCCGAATGCCTTTTTTTGGCAGGCCTATGCACTCAGCCAATATGGCCAAGCTATCAGCGTGGCCAAAGGCATGACACAGGGTGTTGGTAACAAAGTGAAAGCGGCGCTGAACCGCACCATAGAACTTTGCCCCGCACATGCCGATGCGCACTTGGCACTGGCGTCTTTTCACGCCGAGGTGATCGACAAAGTCGGCGCGCTGATTGCCGGCATGACCTATGGCGCCAAAAAAGAAACTGGCTTAGCGCTGTTCAAGCAGGCGCTGCAACTTAACCCGGACTCGCCCGTGAGCCTGATCGACTACGCCAATGGACTGCTCATGCTCGAAGGCGAGAAAAAAATCAAAGAGGCCTCCAGGCTTTACCAACAAGCTGTGGCCAGCCAGCCTCAAGATGCGCTGGAGCGGTTGGGCGTTGCGCTGGCGCGGGTGGAGTTGCAGAACTGAGGGGTTCGGAGATGGGGGTGGACTGCCGCG
>CANCCE010000060.1 GCA_947374505.1 Comamonadaceae bacterium
GTCTTGGCCAAGGCGGCCGCAGCCGGATAAGCGCCCGTCACCAGCAGCAAGGTGTAGCCGTCCGGCTTGGCTTTGGCCACCAATGCCGACCCCACCATGCCGCCCGCACCCGGCTTGTTCTCGACCACCACCGGGACGTTCAATCCCTCACTCAGCTTTTGCCCGATCAGGCGGGCCATGATGTCAGCCGAGCCGCCGGGGGCAAAAGGACAGACCAGTGTGATGACCCTAGATGGATAGCTTTGCGCCCATGCTGGCGCAGGCAGAACCGCTGTGAATGTCATCAGCACGAATGCACAAGTGAAGACTCTTTTTAAATTCAAGTTCATCGAAATTCCAGTGAAAATATGACTCTATAAAAACCCAGAAGCCTACTGGCGTTCCATGTTCATGGTGCTCACGAGACTCGTCCATTTATCGACCTCGCTGAACAGCTTGTTGCGTAACTCCACGGGTGTTCCGCCACGCGGGTCGATGCCCAAGTCCTGAAAACGTTTTTGAACGTCAGGCAAAGCCAGCACGGCGTTCACCTCTTTGTTCAGCCTGTCGATGATGGCCTTGGGCGTTTTGGCCGGCGCAGCCAAACCGTTCCAGGCATTGACGTCGAAATCCTTGACGCCACTTTCCATCATGGTGGGCACGTCCGGCAAACCGGCGAAGCGCTTCCCCGACGACACCGCAATGGCGCGCAGCTCACCGCCCCGAATCAGGCTCAGCGCTGGTGAGACCACCTCAAAAACAACGTCAATGTCCTTGCCCTTGAGTGCTGCAAAAAGCGCTGGCGTTGCCTTGTAAGGGACGACAGGCGCATCGACACCCGAGATGCTCTTGAACAAAGTGGCCGCCATGTGCTGCCCGCTGCCGATGCTAACGGTGCCGATGTTGGTCTTGCCCGGGTTGGCGCGAGCCTTGGCCACAAAGTCGGCCATGGTCTTGATGTCAGAGCTCTTGTCCACCAGCACGACAAAATCGACCGCGCCCATGTTGGCAATCGTCTCGAAGTCTTTCTTCACGTCAAACGGCAACTTCCGAAACGACGCTGCGCTGATGGCATTACCGGAGTTCAGGTGCAGCAAGGTGTAGCCGTCAGGGTCAGCCTTGGCCACCAAGTCGCCGGCCATGATGCCACCCGCACTGGGCCGGTTTTCAACAATCACGGGCTGCCCCATAGACTCTGTTAACTTTTGCGCCACCAACCTGGCCGTGATATCAGCGACACCGCCGGGCCCGTAGCCCACGACCAGACGAATCGGTTTGCTCGGGTAGGTTTGTGCCGCTGCCGTGCCAAGGTTCATGGCGATGCACAACACCATCAAAAAACGAATCATGATCTTGCCCTTGTAAAAAAGCTTAAGTAGTGAGGAGACCTGCCGCCATCAGCGCCTGACGGATACGTTCAATTTCAGGCGCCTGAATTTTGACCAAGGGGGGTCGCACGACGGCGCGTGGGAGTTTGCCAAGCAAGACCAGCGCCTCCTTCATCCGGTTGTGCATGTCCACAAACGGCTCCGCGTAAAACACCTCGGCGGTGTGATAAATGCGGTCATGGATCTGCTGGGCCAAGGCCAAGTCCTTGGCCTGTACGGCTTGGAAAAGTTGTGCCTGCAAGTCAGCGATGACGGAACCGCTGCCGGACAACAAACCATTGCACCCGAGCACCAACGAACTGAACAACCAAGCACTGTGCGTACTCAACACGTTCACCGGTGGCGTTCGAGTCTGCAGGGCACGAATCTGACGATCGGCCAACTGGGCGCTGCCACACCAGTCTTTGATAGCCACCAAAGTGGGGACCGCCTCAATCATCTTGATGAGCGTTGGCAGGGGGTAGCCCTGGCCACCGCCGGGCGCATATTGAAACGCGATGAGGGGCAAGTCGGTCACGTCGGCAATGCGCTTGAAATGTTCAATCGCCATCTCAGGCCGCTGACCAAAGGTGTAAATAGCCGGCGGAAATACCAACAAAGCGGAGGCGCCACCGTCATCCGCCATCTTGGCCAGCCGCTGCGCTTCCATGCTGCCATCCGCATAAATGCCATTGACGATGGGGAGACGGGCACCGATCTCATCTTGCGTGATGGCGAGCACGCGCTTTTGCTCATCGAAAGTGCATGACGCGACTTCGGTTGAATGGGCATTGGTGGTGATGGCACTGATGCCGCTGACGCTGGCGACATCACGCAAATGAGCTCGGTAGCTCGCTTCATCAATTGACAAGTCATCGTTAAACGGAAGTAGTACCGCAGGAATAACGCCGTGTGGCTTGAACTGATGGCGGGCTGTCATGAACGCTCCTTTTGAAATAACTTAACTTTTTATCGTATAACATCCGCGTCAATCTGTGACTAGAAAAATCCCTAACAAGCAAGGGCTGGAGCGACGATGCAACGTGATGTATTTTTTGATTCGGATGGCCTGAAACTCGCTGGCGTCCTGCACACACCGGACGACATGAAAGCCGGCGAACACAGGCCCGCTATAGCGGTATTGCATGGGTTTGGTGGCACCAAAAATGGCGGGGTTCCCCCCTCAGTGGCCGCCATCCTGGAGGGCATGGGTTACGTGGTGCTGCGCTTCGACATGCGTGGTTGCGGCGACAGCCAAGGCCAGCGAGGCCGAGTGATCTGCCTCGAGCAAGTGCAAGACACACGCAATGCCATTTCATTTTTGGAAACACGCCCTGAAGTTTCGAAGAAAAAAATAGGCGTCCTGGGATTTAGTTTTGGCGCTGCTGTGGCGGTCTACACCGCAGGTGTTGACGAGCGCATCGCCGCCTGTATTTCTGCCGGTGGTTGGGGCAACGGCGAAAAGAAATTTCAAAAACAACATGCATCTCCGGAAGCATGGAAAAAATTCTCAGACATGCTTGAACATGGCCGGGCTGAACTCAAACGCGGTGTCTCCATCGATGTTCCGCGTTTTGACATCGTCCCGATTCGCCCAGGCATGCGCAACCATCTCGCAGATGGCGCAGTGATGTCCTTCCCGTTCGACGTAGTAGAAAGCATGTATACCTTCCGCGCTAACGATGTCGTTGCCAATATTGCACCCCGACCTCTGCTGCTGATGCACCCGGCCAATGACACCGTCACGCCCACCGAACAGTCGATAGACATGTTTCAGTTGGCGGGTCAACCCACTGAATTGCATTTGTTTGCGGAAGTCGATCACTTCATGCTCGCCGAGAACAATCCCATCGTGCAAGGAGTCCTGTCAAATTGGCTGGCTCAATATTTCCCATCGGCTGGAACGACAAAGAACTGAACCGGCGGGGTCATTGGTTGAGATCAAACGGAGACCTTGAGTCATGCCAGAAGATATTTACTGCGTTGAAGGCGTTTCTCTGACGAGACCCTTCCAGATTCGAAGGCTGGGGCACTTTGGCATCAATGTGGCATCGGTTGACGCTGCACTGGATTTCTACAGTCGCTTGCTTGGATTTGAAATCTCAGACGAGCTCGACTTTGGCCCGCGTGTACCCGAGGCACTCAAAGCGCAGGTAGGCCCAACACGTGGGGTTTTTACACGCCACGGCACAGACCACCATTCTTTTGTACTTTTCCCCAAACGCGCGGTAGAAGCCTGTAACCCGCACTATGGCCCCTATCCCGAACTCATGGTCAACCAAATTACCTGGCAGGTCTCTTCTCTGCGTGAGGTGGTTGATGGGTTCAAATGGTTTAGCGAGAAGGGTTTGAAAATTTTGCGGTCCGGTCGCGACACGCCGGGCTCTAACTGGCATATTTACCCAGCAGACCCTGACGGCCATGTGAACGAGCTCTACTACGGCATTGAGCAAATCGGATGGGCCGGCATGTCGAAGCCCCTTGCGATGCACGGCATACGCTACATGCAACCGCCGGAACTGCCACACCGGTCTGAATTTGCTGAAGTCAATGCGGCCTTACAACAAGGTTTGCCGTTAGAGGGTGGTTACCGCCGACAAGCCCTCTCGCCTGAGACCTTCGACGTTGGCGGGGTCTTGCTGGCGCGGCCCTTCAAAATCACCAAAATCGGGCCCGTCCGGATCTTTGTTAACGATGTCAATACGGCTTTGGATTTTTACCAAAAAACGCTTGGCTTGAGCCTGACCGAAGAAGTCATCTACGAGGGCCACCGTTGCGTGTTCCTGCGTGCCAACACCGAGCACCATTCGCTGGCGATCTACCCCACCGCCCTGCGCAGCGTTTTGAGTCTTGCTGAAAACTCCAGCCTGTTCGGTTTTGGGGTGCAGCTCGGAAGCTACGCCCAACTGCGCGATGCGGTCGCCTTCTTCACGCAAGCGGGACTGCAATTCAAAGAGCTGCCCCAGGCGTTGTTCCCTGGCATAGGTCATCACGTGTGGCTCAGCGATCCAGACGGCAATCTGGTCCAGCTCTATTGGGAAATGGAGCAAATTGGCTGGGATGGCAAGCCGCGCCCCTCGAACTTGCGCAGGTCATGGAATGCCGATCCAGCCGGATGGCCGACAGAAATAAGTTCGCAAAGTGATAGCTACATGGGGGAAGTTTTCTTGGGCCCGCTGAACTGAGTTGATGTAGGGCGAAGCAACCCCAAAAAATACCCGGGACCGATGGAAAACCCTCTGTCGTAAATGTCCGCCTTGACACAACAATGCACCGGCTCACTTTGTAACTGCTCACTTCACTGGGGTAAATCATGATCCGCATTGGCTTCAAACGATTCTCGTGGCTACTGTCTCTCACAGCGATATCTGTCGCCGCGACGGCCGCCGGCCCTGCGGCCAACACCACCAAGCCCGAGTCGAACAACATGAAGCTCGTGGGCTATAGCGACTTGCAGGGCCGCACCGCCTATCAGCCGACGATTCAAAAGCAGGGCAATCGTTGGATCGCGTATGTCGGCCACCACGGTGACAAAAAGCTCAACCCACTGAGCAGCAAGCAGGAAGACAACGGCACCTCCATCATTGACGTGACCGATCCCAAGCACCCGACCTACTTGTCACATATTCCTGGCGAAGAAGGCAAGGCCGAGCAAGGCGGTGCGCAGATGGTGCGCATCTGCAGCGGCGCTGATTTGCCCAAAGCAGACAAAAGCAAGTTCTACATGCTGCGAACCTTTGGCAATCAGTCCCACGAGGTCTGGGATGTCAGTGAACCGGCCAAGCCATCGCTACTCACCACGATTGGCAAGGGTCTCAAGGGCACGCACAAAAACTTCTGGGAATGTGACACAGGTATCGCCTATTTGGTGTCGGGTAATCCGCAATGGCGAACCACCCGTATGACGCAGATTTATGACTTGTCGAATCCTGCCAAACCCGTGTTCATTCGTGACTTTGGTTTGGTTGGACAGCAACCCGGCGCAGGCGGCGACGTTCCCATGTCGCTGCATGGCCCCATTTCCACCGGCCCCAAAGGGAATCGCGTGTTCTTTGGTTACGGCACCAACACCGAAGGCGTGCTGCAAATCGTCGACCGAGAAAAATTGCTGAATGGGGCCAAAGACCCAACCCCTGAAAATCTGCTGTCCCCGCAAATTGCCCGACTCGATCTGCCGCCCATGCACGGAGCGCACACGGTGTTTCCAATGCTCGACATGGATGTACCCGAGTTTGAAAAGAACTTGCTGGGCCGTAAGCGTGACTTCATCGTCGTGACCGATGAAGCGATTCAAAAAGAATGTCTGGAAGGCCGGCAAATGGTCTGGTTTGTTGACATCACGACCGAGAAAAAACCATTTGGCGTGGCCAGTTGGACGGTGCCTGAAAAGAGTGGCAACTTCTGCTCGCGCGGTGGTCGCTTTGGCTCTCACTCGTCGAACGAAAGTACCGCCCCGGTCTTCCACAAAAAGATCATGTTCTTCGCGCACTTCAATGCCGGTGTCCGCGCTTTGGATGTTCGGAATCCGTTCACTCCGAAAGAAATTGCCTATTACATCCCCGGCATGAACGCTAACACCGTGGTGCTGGAAACGCCCGCCGGCCAGATCGGTAAGTTGCCTTACACCGCGGCCGCAACCAAGCGCGCGATTCAAACCAACAATGTGGAAGTGGACGAGCGCGGCTATATTTACATCGTTGACCGGGCCAATACGGGCATGCACATATTGGAGCTCACCGGACCGGCGCGAAAGATCGCTGACTGGAAATCCGCCGCAAGATAAACCAGTCCATTCGCTATGCCACTCAGGTTCACGCGACCAGTTCTGACCGGGTTGCTTGGCTTAGGGCTTCTCGGGGCAATGCCTTTCACACTGGCACAGGCGTCACCCGAGGCCCTGAGTCGAACGGAAGCAAAGCTTACCTTGGTCGTCACGGATGGCATGTTGCCAAAAGAGTTGCGCCGGATCAAAGTCACCAAAGGCGATCAAATCCGTTGGCGCGTTAGCAGCAACACGGCGGGCGCGCTTCATTTGCACGCCTACCGACTCAGCGCGACCTTACAAGCAGGTCAACCAACCGAACTGGCTTTCACGGCTTTTGCCACGGGGCAATTTCGGCTGGAGTGGCATGGCGCTTCAGAAACCAGTGCACCCGCCACGGGGCATCATGCGCCCCCTTTGGCGATTCTTGAAGTGCAGCCGCGTTGAAATCTGCACTGCTGATGTGGCTCGCATGGGGTGCAGCATTCGGCGCGCAAGCCCATGGATTTGAAGAGCGTTACGACCTCCCCGTCCCACTTGCGTACGTGATTGCAGGGGCTTGCGCCTGCGTCCTGCTGACATTCATCGTTGCAGTTGTTTGGATGCGTCGGCCAGCGGTCTCTCAAGTTAAACAAGTCCTGAACGCACAGCTTGCCCACGGTGACTCCAACATAAATTCATTCTGGCGCTGGTTGGTCAAGGGCATATCATTCTTTTTGTTTGCCCTCACACTGGCCTCTGCACTTTGGGGAACGCGTGATCCGTTGATGAATTTGGCGCCCACCCTGATCTGGATTGGCTGGTGGGTCGGCTTGTCTTTTGCCGTGATTATTGTGGGTAACTTTTGGCCACGGCTAGACCCCTGGCGAACCCTGTTTGAACTTCTCAATGCGATCGCCAGAAGGCTCGGCCTGACACAAGGCATTGCGCTCAATTGGCCGTGGCCTGCCCGAATCGGACGCTGGCCTGCGTCAGTGCTTCTGTTGGTTTGGTGCGGCTTAGAAGTCATCTACCCGATTGCCATGTCGCCCTTCAAGCTGGGTTGCCTGGCCGTGGCCTGGTCGTTCGTCAACCTGACCGGCATGGTCTGCTTTGGGCGCGCTGTGTGGCAACGCCATGCCGATGTCTTCGCCGTGTATTTCTCAACCTTGGGGCGTCGAGACATCCATCAGCCAGAGGGTAAAAACGAAGCACCCGTCGCTGGACAAGTTGGCTTTGTGCTGGCGATGTTGTCGACGGTTTTATTTGATGGCTTGCACGGCAGCGCGACTTGGGGCCTCTTTGAGGGCGCTCTGAAGGCCTGGGTGCCGCAATGGCTGGACACGAACGGTTATGTCGCCGGCACCATGGGTCTGCTCACCGTCTGGCTGATTTTTGTGTCCGCCTACCGGCTCACCTGCCAGTTTTGTTTTGCCTTCATGCCATCGACTCAGACACTCACCTCTAGTACACAGATGGAACGCCTCTTTTTACCAACGCTGATCCCAATTGCGGCGGCCTACCTCATTGCCCACAATTTTTCGAACCTGCTGGTTCAGGGGCAGACGCTGGCATCATTACTGTCCGACCCGTTCGGGCGCCAATGGGACATTTTCGGGACGGCTAAGTTTTATCCGGACATTGGTCTGGTGGATGCCAGGCTCACCTGGACCATCGCCCTTGTCGCCATCGTGGGCGGGCACGTGATCTCAATTTGGCGAGCGCACCGCTTGGCGCTGAGCTTGGGCATGTCACGGCGGAAGACAACCATTGCAGCCCTGCCACTGACGCTCTTGATGATCGTCTACACAGGCATCAGCCTGATGGTGCTGGCCGCACCGATGGTGAACGACGCGCCTTGAGATCAAGCCTCGTAGCTTTTCCCAAGTTCGATTAAGTCCGGCGTACCAATGCGGTCATTCAAACCCGAGAAATCAAGCATGTCGTCACGCAGTGGCGAAGTTGTGCCATGCTCCCGCAAGCTCAAGAAATAGCGCTCCAACTGGGCCGCCACAAAGCGTGCCGTGCCCCCCGGAAAGATCACAATGCTAAAGCCGAAAGCGCCCAACTCATGCGCGCTATGAACCGGACTTTTCCCGCCTTCAATCATGTTCGCCAGCAAAGGTAAGCGGCTACCGAAGCGCTGACATGCTGTGTCCATCTCCTCGTTGGTTCGCAAGGCTTCTATGAACAGCGCATCAACACCACAAGCCGCATAGGCTTCGGCCCGCTCCATAGCAGCAGCCAGCCCCTCCACAGCAACC
Source organism: Comamonadaceae bacterium (assembly GCA_947374505.1). Classification (GTDB taxonomy): domain Bacteria; phylum Pseudomonadota; class Gammaproteobacteria; order Burkholderiales; family Burkholderiaceae_C; genus Polaromonas. Next base: position 8,352 of record CANCCE010000060.1, read on the forward strand.
GCATCCGTGCGTGCGAGTATCAAGGTGTCCGAAGAGTGACGGGCATCCAGCGCAGCTTTGAGTTTTCCGCACATCTCGGCCGAACTGACCAAGCTTTTGCCATCCAAATGTCCGCAGCGTTTAGGGAAGGTCTGGTCTTCGAGTTGAATCATGGCCGCACCGGCTCGCTCAAACAAGCGCACGGTGCGTTGAACGTTCAGCGCGTTGCCGTAACCCGTGTCGCCGTCTACGATGACCGGAAGACTGACACGGTCTGTGATGCGCCCGAGCACATCGGCTGTTTCACTAGCGGTTGTCAGCCCAACGTCGGAACGCCCGAGCTGTGTGTACGCAACGGCTCCACCTGAAAGATACAAGGCTTCAAAGCCCGCCTGCTGGGCCAGTAGCGCCGTCAACGCATCGTAAACCCCGGGGACCAGCAACGGCTCAGACTGACGAAGACGCTCCCGAAGTGTGAGCACTTCAGAGACTTTGGAAGAAGTTACAGCAACAATCATTCCGGTTTCGCACCAGTGGCTGCCACGACTTTTCCCCATCGGATGATTTCATTTCGGACAAACTTGTCAAACTCTACCGGGCCGGTACCCATCGGCACCAAGCCTTCGTCTTTAAAGCGTTTTTGCATGGCCTCAGAGGCCACCGCAGCACGGGCCGCACTAGATACCTTGGCGACCAGCGCCGGCGACATATTGGCCGGCCCGAACAAACCATACCAAGAGCTGTAGGCGTACCCTGGCAAGACCTCCGCGATGGTCGGCACATCCGGATAAGCCGCCAGTCGCTGCGCGCTGGTCACGGCCAGCGGCTTAAGCAAGCCGCCCTTGATAAGTTGCTGTACGGTCGCGACACCTCCAAAAGACAGATCGATCTGACCCGCGACCACATCTGCAAGCGCTGGTCCAGTGCCTTTGTAGGGGACGCTCACAATGTCAATATCCGCATCACGCTTGAGTATTTCGCCGGCCAGGTGATTGGCACTGCCCAAGCCGGCAATCGCCATGTTGAGTTTGCCAGGCTCGGCCTTGGCCAGCGCAATCAGCTCCTTGATATTGTTCGCCTTGAGTGAGGGGCGTGCGACCAAGATCGCCGGCAGACTGGCGATGCCACTCAAGGGGGTGAAATCTTTGACCGCATCAAACGGCATAGATGGGTAAAGCGACGGGTTGATCGCATGGCTGGTGTAACTCAGCAGCAAAGTGTTGCCGTCCGGAGCGGACCGCGCCACTGCTTGTGCTGCAATATTACCGGCTGCACCACCGCGGTTTTCCACCACAAACTGCGCCCCCAGACGCGCTGTCATTTCAATCGCTAGCGCACGCGCAACGATGTCTGTGCCACCGCCGGGCGTGGCGCCGACCAAGAGCTTGACCGAGGGCTGCTGGACTTGTGCCCCCGCGCAGCTCAAGCCGAGAGCGGTCACAAAACATGCAAATAGATTTCGTCTGAACATATGCTGTTACTTTGCAAATTAAGAATCAATTGGGAATGACCGGGAAATGAACTCACATTTTTATGTTTGCGTGCCGGGTGCCCACGCCTTGAGAGGCATGTCAAGCGCTTTAGCCTGACGTTTTTCATAGGCAACGAATTCCGCCGTGATGGCGCTTCCCCGAACACCGCCACGCACAGCCCCAGAACGCACGTCGCCAAAGTATTCTGCCCACGCTGGCGGCAACGGCTGTGACGAAGGAATGGACATCCAAAGACGCAGGAGGTGTCGTTTTTCGTCTGGCTCATCGTAGTCTTCAAAAGGTGTGCGCGAGTGAAGCGTCACATAACTGTTAAGAAGCTGCAAATCGCCGCGTTCGAGCTCCATGGTGAAGCACAGCAAAGGGCTTGGCATGAGTTGGTCGAAGAGGTCCAACGCCTCGAGTTGCGCCGGCGTCAGGCGGGGCACTTCCGGAAAATCACGCTGCGCTGCATCCGTATTTTTGCGGTTGGTGCGCGCTGCAAAAAATGTTGGATCATCGCCAACAAGAGGGCAGCGGTAAAAAGGCGGTTGCGACGGATCTTGAGTGCCCTGATAGCTGTGAAAAAATGGCTGCTGAATAACCGGCACAAGGTCTGGACGCAGCCGCTGAACTTCGTCACGAAGCTGGATGGAGCTGATGACTTTGCTGGTGCCTCCGCTTTTGGCCGTGCGCCTGCACAACAAACCCACCACGTCGCATGAGTCCTGATGAAAGTCGAGTCCGGCATTGGTGTTGTAGCCGCGTCCGCCTTTGACTTTGTAGTCGCCGCCATCGTTGCGCACATCGTTCATCACTTGGCTTGCACGGTTTTGCGTACGCCCAACGCCCATGTAAAGGCTCATCCCCCAATACGCCAGTTTGGTGTCGGCTTCATCCCATTCATTGACAGGAAATCCTTTGATCAGGCACATACCCCAGCGGCCCTGCGTCGTGGCAATGGCCCGTGCCAGCGCGGCGCGAGATTCATCCCTGAGTGGAAAGTCTGCCTGGACCATCTCCAGCAGGGGTTTTTTGAGCGTCCTTGCATGCGTCAGCGCTTGCCTGAAGCCATCAATCTCCACCTCATTCAGGCGTTGAATCCAAGACGAATCCTGACGCACTTCGTCAGCTGTCCAAGCCTTCGGGCCAAAGCTCTGTTCACTTTTCATGTTGCGTGTCCTGGCTGCTTCGAAATTAAAAAGGAACCTTAAGAAGGCTCCATCTCTTGAAGTCTAGGGCGATTCGTCACACAATAAAAGCGACAATATTTCATGTCTTAAGTCAGGAAAGTTGATGAAGTTCAGTATTTTTTTAACGCTAGATGCCGTACTGCGAGGTGGCACGCTAGCGGCCGCAGCCACAGAGAGAAGTCTCACGCCCAGCGCCGTCAGTATGCAGATGAAACATCTGGAGGCCTACATGGGCCAGCCTTTGTTTGATCGGTCTGGTTTGCAGGTCCGCCCCATGCGCTTGGCCCATGAAGTCTCTGCAACTATGCATGACGCGCTACAGCAACTGGAATCCCTGCGAAGAATGCCCACCGCGGCCATTGAAGGAACCGTTCGACTCGGTGTGATCGAGTCGATGCAGCCGATAGTCTTGCCCACCACCATGCGCCTGCTGCGTGAGCGTTTTCCTGGATTGGAACTGCGTCCAGCACGCGGGCGAAGCGGCGCGCTGACTGCGTCCGTGAAGGCCGGTGATTTGGATGCTGCATTGGTGGCACAACCCGAAAAAGGCGGCTCGGCCAGACTGCGTTGGCACCCCATGTTTCGCCGCGAATTGGTCCTGGTGGCACCGCCCTCTGCAACCGAAAGCTCAATCGCAGCACTTTTTCGACAATACGAATGGATCCGCTATGACCGCGAATCTGTGACTGGCTCACTTTCATCTCGTTTCGTCACGGCCCATGTGCGCGAAAAGCGTGGCCAGCTGGAGTTCGACAGCGCGTCGGCCATCATCGCCATGGTCAGTGCTGGATTGGGCATTTCTATCTTGCAGATTGCAGATCCGGGTTTACTCCACACTTATCCGGTGCGCATCGTCCGGCTGGGGCGCAGCGCACCAGTACTTCAGCTTTCGCTGGTGACGCGAAAAGCCGATGATGACAGCCGGTCAGTCATGGCCGTGCGAGATGCGGTGCTGTCTGCACTGTCAACGGCACAGCACCATCGCTCAGCGTCTGGCGTTTAGGCGAACTGAAGACTCAGTCTGTCGAATCAGCAAAAAATAAAAGCCAACATGGCCGCATCGTCGGCCAAGTTGAGCGAAACATAGCTCGCCACACGATAAGTGAGCAGGGTCAGCCGTTCAATCCATTCATTCGCATTCATGCCGGCATTGTCTCTTTTTTATATCTTCAAATCGGGAGCCATTGGATGGCAACGCCCAGCAGGCCGCAGACGCCAATGACATGCATCACGTTGCGCTTGTATTTAAAAAGCGCAACCGCAGCAGCGAAGGCAATGACCGCTGAAGGCACGTCAAATGTGCTACCAAACCCTTGCGGCCACAGCACGTGATAACCGAAGAACATGGCGAGGTTCAAGATGACACCGACAACGGCTGCGGTGATGGCAGTCAAAGGGGCCGTGAACTTGAGGTCGTTGTGTGTGCTCTCGACCAATGGACCACCGGCCAAAATGAACATGAAAGACGGCAAAAAAGTAAACCATGTCACCAAGCTGGCCGCCGCAGCACCGGCTAGAAACAGGCTTTGCGGACCCAGCACTTCTTTGACGTAAGCGCCAATAAAGCCAACAAATGCCACCACCATGATCAAGGGGCCGGGGGTGGTTTCACCCAGTGCCAAACCATCGATCATTTGCGTCGCGGTGGCCCAGCCGAATTGCTCAACGGCGCCCTGGTAAACGTAGGGCAGTACCGCGTAAGCGCCGCCAAACGTCAACAACGCAGCCTTGGTAAAAAACCAGCTCATCTGGGTGAAGGTGTGGTCCCAACCGAATTTCAGCACCAGCCAACCCATGGGCACGGCCCAGAGAAATGCGCCAACAGCAGCCACTTGAATCAATCGCCGCCACTTGAACAGCGCATGCTCAGGCGTCGGTGTGTGGTCGTCAATCAGCGCGGTGCCGAAAGATTTGTTCGCACTGCCGTGGCCGCCACCGACTTTGAAAATCTCCGGTGCCAGTCGACCGCCCAGAAAGCCGATGGCAGCGGCCCCCAGAACGATGAAGGGGAACGGCACGTTGAGTGCAAAGATCGCCACGAAGCTGGTCGCCGCAATCGCCCACAACACATTGTTCTTCAGGGCGCGGGAACCAATTCGATGGGCCGCATGCACCACGATGGCGGTGACCGCCGGCTTGATGCCGTAGAAGATGCCGGCAATCAATGGCACGTCGCCAAAGGCGATGTAGACCCAAGACAAGGCAATCAAAATAAACAACGATGGCAATACAAACAG
>CANCCE010000061.1 GCA_947374505.1 Comamonadaceae bacterium
AAGTCGGATGCACCCATGGGATTACTCCAAAAAAGTATAAAACTTAGACAGCCGCCATGGCCGCAGCGCCTTGCTGCACCGCTTTGACGATGTTTTGGTAACCGGTGCAGCGGCAGATGTTGCCTTCCAGCAGTTCGCGAATTTCGACGTCGCTGGCATTAGGATGGTTTTTGCACAAGTCCACCGCGCTCATGACCATGCCGGGGGTGCAAAAGCCGCACTGCAAACCGTGGCATTCTTTGAAAGCGGCCTGCATCGGGTGCATGGTGCCGTCCGCCGCGGCCAAGCCCTCAATGGTGGTGATCTCTGCGTCCGCAGCCTGCGCAACCAGCATGTTGCAGGACTTCACAGCACGGCCATTCATGATGACCGTGCAGGCACCGCATTGCGCAGTGTCGCAGCCGACATGGGTGCCGGTCAGATGGAGTTGCTCGCGCAGCACTTGCACCAGCAGCGTGTTGGGCGGCGTCTCAACGCTCTGTGCTTTGCCGTTGACTTTGAATTGAACTTGCATCGACTTCACTCCGTGATGGGAAATAGGGTTTTAAATGAGAAAAAAGTGCGTCAAGCTATTGTTGAAGCTCAGATCGTTCCAGTGTCTAGGTTAAACCCTAGCGAGCTTGCCAATCCAGCGATAAATTTAAAAAATGGAACAGCTTGCAACAAAGAGTCGAGTGCCAAGCTCAACCTTGAGCCAATTCAGCCAGCGCCGGTGCGTTGCTTCAGTGCTTGTGATCGGACATACCAGACATGTCACCCATGCCTGGCATCGCAGCCTTGACCGGGCCCGGTGCAACCATCGCCACAGGCACGACCAAATCCATTTGACTCTCCACGCCCGCTGCATTTTTAAAGCGCAAAGTCACCGGCACGGTGCTGTCTTTCAACAGGGGGGACTTCAAGTCCATCAGCATCAGGTGGTAACTGCCGGGCTTGAGCTGCACGGTCTTACCGGCGGGCAGGTCGAGGGCGGGGACGGCGCGCATTTTCATGACGTCACCCTCCATCTTCATTTCGTGCACTTCGGCAACGCCCGCCACAGGGGTCGATACGCTGACCAAGCGCGTGCTTTGGGCCGCCGTGATGTTCATGAACGCGCCAGTGCCTTGCTGGCCCTGCACGGTGGCGCGCGCCCACGCACCGTCGACTTTGACGGCGGCTGGCTGGGCGGATGCCAGACTGGTCGATAAGACCAAGCTAGCCATAAAAAGCATCTGGGCGCTGAAAAAACGAGTGGCTAGGAACATGAAAAACCTTGAAAAATTAAAAAATCTGGTGACAAAAAAACCCGTCACTGCGAGCGAAATCTCGTCACTGCGAGCGCAGCGCGGCAGTCCATGAGCCCGAATTCGCAGTCATGGATGGCCGCGCTACGCTCGCCATGACGCGGATTTAGATGGCCGCGCTCCGCTCGCCATGACGAAGGGACAGAATACCTCGCGCTGCACCCAGACGCACAGCCGCTGCCATGGTCAGCGCTTCGCGTTCGCAAAAAACAGCTGTTGGCCGTTGATTTTGTAGTTTGAGATGACCGCTTGACCGGCGGCAGAAGTGACCCAATCGGCAAACTTTTGGGCTTCAGCGACTTTGGTCTTCGGGTGCTTGGCCGGGTTGACCACCAACACGCCGTATTGGTTGAACAGGCGCGTGTCGCCTTCCACCAGAATCGCCAGGTTGGCGCGGTTTTTGAAGTTGAGCCAAGTAGCGCGATCCGCCAGCACGTAAGCCTCTGAACTGGCCGCCATGTTCAACGCCGGGCCCATGCCGCAGCCGCAAGCCTTGTAGCCAGCAAACGTGGGGGCCTCACTACCAGCCAACTTCCAGTAACGCAGTTCAGCCGCGTGCGTGCCGCTCTTGTCGCCACGGGAAATGAAAGTGCCATTGGCCGCTTCGAGCTTCTTCAACCCTTGCAAAATGTCTTTACCTTTGACGCCGGCGGGATCCGTGGCCGGGCCAATCAACACAAAGTCGTTGTACATGACGGCTTCACGCTTCAGCACAAAGCCTTCTGCAACGATTTTTTCTTCAGCCACTTGGTCGTGCACAAACAGCACATCCGCGTCACCACGTCGGCCCATGTCGATGGCTTGACCGGTGCCCACCGCAACCACCTTGATGTCAATGCCGGTGGCTTTTTTAAACTCTGGCAACAAATACGGAAAAAGTCCAGACTGCTCGGTTGAGGTGGTCGAGGCCATGACGATGGATGGGCTTTGTGCCAGCGCCAAGGTACCGCCCCAAGCCAAACCAGCCAGCAGAACGACTTTGGACACCTGCTGGGTCAAGCCCAAGAAGTTCATTTTTTTCATCCTAATTCCCCTTTTAAAAATTGGGCGGCTGCCGGCGGCAGTGCCCCCTCGAAAAACGACTTCACCGGTGCGTCCGCCAGCACATGTCCGTGCTCCAGATAAATCACCCGGCTCGCCAGTCGTTTCACTTGGCCGAGGTTGTGGCTGCTGAAAATCAGCGTCATACCCGCGTCCGCAAATTCACCCATCAAGGATTCGACTTCGCGCTTGGCCGCCGGGTCGAGGCTGGCGGTGGGCTCGTCAAGCAACAACACTTGCGGCTTTAAGGCCCAGGCACGCGCCAGTGCCAGTCGTTGCTGCTGGCCGCCCGACAAGGTTTTGCCGGAGCGCTCAGCCAGCCCGGCCAAACCCACGCGCTCCAGCGCTGCCAAAGCCTGCTCGCGTGCAGCACGCCAACGCATGCCGCCCAGCCAAAGACCGATCGCGACATTGTTTTGCACGCTGGTGCGCAACATGTAGGGCCGCTGAAACAGCATCGCCTGACGCGCTGGCACCGGCCGCAGCATCTGCCCGCTGAAAGCCGGCACCAAACCATGCAAGTGACGCAGCAAGGTGCTTTTACCGCTGCCATTGGCACCCACCAAGGCGAGGCGTTCGCCGCGGCCAATCGTCAGTGTGCAGTCCAACAAGGCTTGGACGCGGCCGAACTGCACGCCCACCGCATTCAGCTTGAACAAGACATCCGGCAACGCTTCATGTGGTCGGGTGTCGGACATCAACGTGACCCCGCTTTGACGATCACAGCATCAGTCATCCAATTTGTCGGCCAGACGCCGCGTTCTTCTCGGGCTTCGCGCCAACGGCGGATGAGTGAAATCAAGACATTCAGCAGCAGCACCACCAGCAGCAGCAAGACGCCCAAGGCCAGCGCCAACGGCAGGTCACCCTTGCTGGTTTCAAGGGCAATGGCGGTGGTCATCACCCGCGTGAAACCATCGATGTTGCCGCCCACCACCATGACCGCACCGACCTCTGAAATAGCCCGACCGAAGGCCGCAATCAAGACCGTCATCAAGGAGTAGCGCTCGTCCCACAGCAAGACCATGCCGCGCCAGCCGATACCGGCACCTAGCGACTGCAGCTGTTCGCCATGCAATCGATCCGCATCCTCAATGCTTTGCCGCACCAGCGCAGTCACAACGGGCAGCACCAGCACGGCCTGTGCCAAGACCATGGCCTTGAACGAGAACAGCCACCCCAAAAACCCCAAAGGCCCCGTGCGCGACAACAACAAATAGATCACCAAGCCGACCACCACGGATGGCAACGCCAACGCGGTGTTGAGAAAAGCCAGCACCACGCCGCGTCCGGCAAAGCGGGCGACACCCAGCCATGCGCCTAACAACAAGCCGACGCTGCAAGCCAGCACGCAGGCTGACGCGCTCACAGCCAACGAACGCAGCACGATGCTGACGAGCAAAGGGTCGAGGGAGGTGATGAGGAAAAACGCCGTGACGACGCTGTCTTGAAATGTAGTCATGCTATGGAGCGTCTGCAAAGGACTGCGCACTGTAGCCTAGTTGAAGTGCCCCTGTAGCGCATTGGTAGTCACGAGCTATGAACGCTTTTGCATAGCTTTTCTGCCGCCAAAAGACAATCGTCGCAGTCCTTGATAATCGCAGCAGTCACCATGCACAAAGTTCAACTTTCTTATCAACTCTCAGCCGAACGCAGCCCCGATGCCCTGATTCGCCATCCCCTGTTGGACTTGCTGCACGCGGTGCGCGAGCAGGGCTCAATTTCAGCTGCAGCGCGCAGCCAGGGCCTGTCTTACCGCCACGTGTGGGGCGCGCTGAAAGAGGCCGAACAAACGCTGGGCCGCGAGTTGATCATCTGGGAAAAAGGCCAGCGCGCTCAGCTCACCGAGTTCGGCGAAAAGCTGTTGTGGGCCGAACGTCAGGCGCAAGCCCGGCTGGCACCTCAAATCGAAGCGCTGCGCGGTGACATCGAACGCGCCTTTTCCATGGCCTTCGACGACAGTGCCCACGTGCTGGTGTTGTACGCCAGCCATGATGCGGCGCTGGCGGCCCTGCGCCAGAAGACATCGGCGCACGGTTTGCATCTGGACATCCGCTTCATGGGCAGCGTCGACGCCATTGCCGCGCTGAATGCCGGGCGCTGCCTGATGGCCGGCTTTCACACGCTGGAGCGACCAGGCCTCAACTCCCTGGCCGCGCAGGCCTACCGCCGCCAACTCAAACCCGGCTTGCACAAACTGATTGGTTTTGCGCACCGTATGCAGGGCCTGATGGTGGCCAAAGGCAACCCACAATTCATCACCGGGCTGAAAGACCTCAGCCGGCCCGGGCTGCGCTATATCAACCGCGCCAGTGGCACCGGCACACGGGTGCTGTTCGACGAACTGCTGGCCGACAGCGGCATCGCCCCGAGCGCGGTCAACGGCTACGCCACGCAAGAACCGTCGCACGCTGCGGTCGCGCAGGCCGTGGCCAGCGGTTCAGCCGACGTCGGCCTGGGTATTGAGGCCGTCGCCCTTGAAAAAGGATTGGACTTTATTCCCCTGGTGCGCGAGCGTTACCACTTGGTGTGCTTGAAGTCTGCATTGACGCAAGCCCCGGTACAAGCCTTGTTGCAGGTCCTGCAAAGCCCGGCCTGGCAAACCGCCGTGGCGCAACTGCCCGGCTACAGCGTGGACGATGCACAAAGCGGCCAAGTGCTGTCCATGCGCGCACTGTTGCCATGGTGGCGTTATCGAAGTGAAAAGCCGTCAGCGGATCAAAGCGAGCAGGAGCGAAAGCCGCAAAACACGTCGTCGCGTTCGGGCTGATAAAAATTACGGTATTTGGGTGACTTCATGCGTGCCCGCGTGGCAAACGAGCCACCGCGCAAGACCTTGTGCGTGCCAAACCAAGGCTGTGAATAGTCCACATACGGACCGGGTACAAAACCGGGGTAAGGCTTGAACGTGCTGCCCGTCCACTCCCAGACATCGCCCCATTGAAACCCCCGCCGGCCGGCCGTCTGCGCGGCAATCTCCCACTCGACTTCAAACGGCAGGCGCCGACCCGCCCAGCGGCACCAGGCATCAGCCTCCCACCAAGTCATGTGCATGGCCGGCTGATTCCCCAGCATGCGCAGCGGCTGACCAAAGCGGTTTTGCATCACCGCGCCGCTGGCCACACCGATTTGATCGACATAGCGGGGCCCGCGACGGCCTTCGCTGCGGCAGATGCGCTGCAACCAGCGCCAGCCAGCGTCGCTCCACAACTCTTGACGGTCATAGCCACCATCACTGACAAACTCGACAAACTGCGCCCAACTCACCGGCTGCGCATCGATCTCGAACTCCGGCACGCGCACCTCATGCGCGCCGACTTCGTTGTCAAAGACAAAACCTGCGCCCTCTGCCGCGCTGCCCAAGGACCCGTTGCAAGCGGGTATCAACAGCGGCTCGCGCAGCGTCATGGGCTTGGGTGCAAAGGCTTGCAGCAAGGGCCGGTCCAGCGTCATCCCCAGGGTTTGCGCGGTCATCACCATCGCTTCAGCGTGCATGTCTTCATGCAACAAGCAGAGGCGGTAAAAGTACAGCGCATCGTCGCTCGGTTCAGCCCTTTCGAGCAACTCCAGTGTGCCTTCCAGTGTGTTGAGCAGATAAGCACGACAGGCATGGACGTCCGGCAGATCGAGCGACCAACGCGCGTCATGTGGCACTTGCGATGAATCCCACCAACGGTCGGCCCCCGTTTCAATCGACGGCAGGCGCGGCCCTGCAGGATCGCAACGAGCGCCTTGGCTGCGCTGCAAGTTGCGGCCAATCCAGTGCTCCTGAAACCAAGCCACATGGCCCAGCTCCCAGAGCGGAGGATTCAGCGTTGGCAACAGCGGCACGACAAAGTCAACCTTTTCAAGGGCGCTTTGAAACTGTGCAAACAGATGCAGCGTGTGGTTGCGCGCATCCATCAGGGCGAGCGACAAGACGTCGCGGCCAGCTTCGCGAACTTTAGGGGAATCGATCAAGCCAGCGCTCACAGTTGGGATGTCCGTTGGAAATGCATGCGAAAGATCATAGTGCGATCTTCCCGCCGACCTGTGTGCCGCGAAAGCAGGACAATGTCGTGATTCCGTATATCCGAACGTCCGAATTTCCGAAAGCTTTCCGATGACCGCCACCCTCACCCCTTCGACGCCGTCCACTCCGCCGCGTTTGACCAGCCTCTCGCATGGCGGCGGTTGTGGCTGCAAGATCGCGCCTGGCGTGCTCAGCGAAATCCTGAAAAGCACCAGCCAGATGGTGATTCCCCCCCAGCTCTTGGTGGGTATTGAGACCGCTGACGATGCGGCCGTCTACCTGCTCAATGACGAGCAGGCGCTGATCGCCACCACCGACTTCTTCATGCCGATCGTCGACGATCCGTATGACTTCGGCCGGATTGCCGCCACCAACGCCATCAGCGACGTCTACGCCATGGGCGGCACGCCGATCATGGCGCTGGCCTTGGTCGGTATGCCGATCAATGTGCTGCCGCTCGAGACCATTGGCTCGATCCTGCGCGGCGGTCAAGATGTTTGCCGCGATGCGGGTATCCCGATTGCCGGCGGCCACACGATTGATTCGGTCGAACCGATTTATGGCTTGGTCGTTCTCGGTCTGGTCCATCCGTCGCGGGTCAAGAAAAACTCAGGCGCACGGGCCGGTGACGTGGTGATTCTGGGCAAGCCACTGGGTGTGGGTATCTTGTCGGCTGCGCTCAAAAAAGAGGCCCTGGACGCCGAGGGCTACGCCCGCATGATCGCCGTCACCACGCAACTGAACAAACCTGGCATTGAACTGGCGCGCATGGACGGCGTGCATGCGCTGACCGACATCACCGGCTTTGGTCTGGCCGGTCATGGCCTTGAACTGGCCCGCGGTGCGAAACTGAAAATGCAAATTCATTTAGACAACATTCCGCTGCTGCCTGGCGTGCTGGCGCTGGCCGAGCAAGGCATGGTCACCGGTGCCTCGGGGCGCAACTGGGAGGGTTATGGCCACGACATTGCCTTACCCGCAGGCATCAGCGCGGCGCAGCAGGCCTTGCTGTCAGACCCGCAAACCAGCGGCGGACTGCTGGTGACCTGTGCACCCGAGGCGGTCGACCAAGTGCTGGCCTGCTTTCACAGCCAGGGTTTTGCCGACGCCCGCGTTATTGGCCAGATGATGGCCGGCAGGGGCGTTGAGGTCCTGTAAGCCAGCTGCGGACTGGCGCCCTGTAAAATACTGTCCGCACCAAAATGCATCCGGCGCCCTTTGCGCCGGATGTTGGCCCGCTTTTTAGCTCTCCTCTTGATCCATTTTTCTGGACACTCTATGCGCGCCTTACTCAAGTTTTCACAAGCTGTGGACTGGCTCAATGCCCAAGTCGGCAAGTACGTCATCTGGCTCATTTTTGCAGCCGCCGCCATCAGCGCCGGCAACGCCATTGTGCGCAAGGTCTTCGACGTCAGCTCCAACGCCTACTTGGAAGCGCAGTGGTATCTGTTCGCTTGGTCCTTCCTGGCTGCGGCCGGCTACACGCTGCTGCACCGCGAGCATGTGCGCATCGACGTGTTGAACAGCCGTCTGTCCAAGCGCGCGCAAGTGTGGATCGACATCATCGGCTTTGCCTTCTTCCTGACACCGCTCTGCGTGGTTGTGCTGTATCTCGGCACACCGCTGGCGATCCAGATGTACCAGACAGGGGAGACCTCCGGCAACTCGGGCGGCCTGATTCGCTGGCCTGTCTGGGCAGCGATGCCGGTCGGCTTCGCCCTGCTGATGCTGCAAGGCTGGTCGGAAATCATCAAGCGCCTGGCCTTCCTGCAAGGTCAGGGACCAGACCCGATGGGTCGCTTGGCCGACAAGACGGCTGAAGAAGACCTGGCAGAAGCCCTGCGCGCGCGCGCGGCGGCCGACACCCCTGAAGCCAGCGCCTCTAGCGACGCGGCCCCTCAACGCTAAGCGGCAGGAACGACTCACCATGGAATTCCTCATCTCCAATTTCGCCCCGATCATGTTCGTGGGCTTGATCCTTTTTCTGCTGCTGGGCTTTCCGGTGGCTTTCAGTCTGGGCGCCTGCGGCCTGTTCTTCGGTTTGGTCGGTATCGAGATGGGCGTGTTCCCCTCTTCCGTCATCGCCTGGCTGCCGCAACGCCTGATCGGCATCATGGCCAATGACACCTTGCTGGCCGTGCCCTTCTTCACCTTGATGGGGCTGGTGCTGGAACGCAGCGGCATGGCCGAAGATTTGCTCGACACCATCGGCCAGGTCTTTGGCCCCCTGCGCGGTGGTCTGGCCATCGCCGTGATTTTGGTCGGCGCCCTGCTGGCGGCCACCACCGGGGTGGTGGCGGCATCGGTCATCTCCATGGGCCTGATTTCTCTGCCCATCATGCTGCGTTATGGCTATGACCGACGCCTTGCTTCAGGGGTGATTGCCGCTTCCGGCACCCTGGCGCAGATCATTCCGCCGTCGCTGGTGCTGATCATCATGGCCGACCAGCTGGGCCGCAGCGTCGGCGACATGTACAAGGGCGCTTTCCTGCCCGGCTTCATGCTGATGGGCATGTATGTCGCCTATGTCGTGTTCCTGGCCTTCTTCAAACCCGACCGTGTGCCAGCGCTGCCGCTGGAGGCGCGCACCTTCCGCGAACCCAACGGCAGCGGCGGCTACGGCTCGCTGGTCGCGCTGACTGCGCTGTCGGCCACGGTGTCCGTCTTCCTGGCTCAGAACATGGAGGCCGTGCACACCTGGCTTGAGGGCGAGGAAGTCACCTTCGTCGCCACCGATGAAAAAGTCGTGGTCGCCCTGTGCGCAGGCGTGTTCCTGGCGCTGGTCATCGCGCTGGTCAACAAAGGCGCCAAGCTCGGTCTGCTGTCGCGTCTGGCTGAACGTGTGACCTTTGTGCTGATCCCGCCCCTGCTGTTGATCTTCCTGGTGCTGGGCACTATTTTCCTCGGCGTGGCCACACCCACCGAAGGCGGCGCCATGGGGGCCATGGGCGCCTTGATCATGGGCTGGGCGCGCGGGCGGTTGGACATGAAACTGCTCAAGCAGTCGCTGGCATCAACCACCCGGTTATCGAGCTTCGTGATGTTTATCTTGGTCGGTGCCACCGTCTTCAGTTTGGTGTTCCAGGCCGCCGATGGACCGAAGTGGGTCGAGCACCTGTTGACAGACCTGCCCGGCGGCCAGATTGGCTTCCTGATCCTGGTCAACGTCATGATCTTCTTTCTGGCCTTCTTCCTCGATTACTTTGAGCTGTCCTTCATCGTCGTGCCTTTGCTGGCGCCGGTGGCGAACAAGCTGGGCATCGACCTGATCTGGTTCGGTGTGCTGCTGGCCGTGAACATGCAGACCTCCTTCATGCACCCGCCTTTTGGTTTCGCCTTGTTTTACCTGCGCTCGGTCGCCCCGGAAAAACCTTTCCTTGACCGCGTCACCAAGAAAATCATGGAACCGGTCACCACCATGCAGATTTACAAGGGTGCTATTCCCTTTGTACTGATCCAGATCGCCATGGTCGGTCTGCTGATCGCCTTCCCGCAGCTGGTCACGGGTGGGCTGGACAAAAAACCGGTCTACAACATGGAGAACATCGGGCAGCAGATGCGGGACACCTTGGCCGACACAGCCAACCCCTATGAAACCGTGAACCCTTATGGCAAGGCACCGGACGCTAGCGAAACGCCCGGCAGCAGCACGGCAGAGCCCGAGCCGCAAAGTGCAGCGCCTGAAGACGACCCGATGAAGGCCATGCAGGACGCGCTGAAGCGACAAAGTAAAAAATAGCAGCGTACTTTGATCAGCCACAAAAAAACCGCCTCGAGAGGCGGTTTTTTTGTGGCTGCCCTTGAAGGGCAGAACAGCGCAAAGTTAGATTTTCGCCGTGCTCATGTACTGATTGAACGGGTACTCGGAGAAACGGTTCCAGAGGATCTGGTCGCGCTGGAAAGCACGCATGTCCTGGCTGATCTTCTTGAACTCAGGCGACTTGGCTTCGTGCTCGGCGAAGACTTCCATCGACGACTTGAAACCAGCGTCCATGACAGCTTTCGGAAAAGCTTTCAGCTGGGTCTTTTCTGCCACCAGCTTCTTCAGCGCGATCGGGTTGTAGGCATCGTACTTGGCCGTCATGTCACGGGCAGCAACAACCGTTGCGGCGTCGAGGATCGCTTTGTTTTCGTCCGACAACTTGGCGTAGGCCTTGTTGTTGATGAAGAACTCGAGGTCGGCGCCGCCTTCCCACCAGCCGGGGTAGTAGTAAAACGGAGCGACTTTGTTGAAGCCCAGCTTGGCGTCGTCGTAAGGACCGACGAACTCGGCTGCGTCCAGCGTGCCTTTTTCAAGGGCCTGGTAGACATCACCACCTGGCATGTTCTGCGCCACCACGCCCAGCTTGGCCATGGCCTCGCCAAACAAGCCGCCGCCGAGACGCATTTTCAGGCCCTTGAGGTCGGCCACCGTTTTGATTTCCTTGCGGTACCAGCCCCCCATTTGCGTACCGGTGTTGCCAGCGCTGGCGGTGCGGAAGTTGTACTGCGCAAAAAAGGCGTCGAGCAGTTTGCGGCCATTGCCGTACTGTTTCCAGGACTCATTCTGACGCGCTGTCAGACCGAAAGGCACAGCGCAACTGAAAGCAAAAATCGGGCTCTTGCCAGTGAAGTAATACGACGCGGTTTGCGCCATTTCGATGGTGTCGGCCTGCAGCGCATCCACCACACCGAAGGCGGGCATCAACTCGCCGGCCGGGTGAACTGAAATTTCAAACTTGCCGCCGGACAGTGCCTTGACGGTTTTCGACAGCATTTCTGCACTGCCAAAAATAGTGTCCAGAGACTTCGGGAAACTCGACGACAGGCGCCAGCGAACTGCGGCTTGCGCGTGCACGGCAGGTGCCACGCCAGCGGCGAGGACGCCCGCAATGCCGGCATTCTTGATGAGTGAGCGACGATCCATGATGAGAGTCTCCTGAAAGTTGATTTAAAAATGCCCTGACGCGCAGCAGCTATAGCGGACGGATTATTGCATTTTCTACACCTCATTCCACCCCGCTGTTACCCCTAGGCAGACAGCTGAACAGCCGCCTTGAACTAAGCGCTTCTTTCGATCACGGCATGGACGTCATGCGCGTGAATCGACTCGTGGTTGACCACTTCAACACGGTAGCGGCCAATCCGCGCATCTGCGTCCACGGCGGCGGCGACATCACGAATCAAATCTTCGACAAATTTGGGGTTGGCATACGCATGTTCCGTCACCCATTTTTCGTCCGGCCGTTTCAACAAGCCCCACAACTCACTGGACGCATTGTCTTCAGCAAAACGCACCAACTCCGTCCAGTCGATGGCGCCCTGCGGCGAAAGCAATTCGGCGTGCAAGGTGATGTGCGAGCGTTGGTTGTGCGCACCGTCGTCAGAGACTTCTTTAGAGCACGGGCACAAGGACTTGACCGGCACCACAGCTTGCATGCTTAGGCGGTTGACACCAGCTTGCCGCTCAGCGATCCAGCTGCCGTCGTACTCCATCAGGCTTTGCAAACCGGAGACCGGTGCGGCCTTGCGGACAAAGAAAGGAAAGCTCACCTCAATGCGCCCGGCGTCAGCCTCCAGCAGCACCAGCAGTGCTTGTATTTCAGTACCCAGCGTGTCGGCCGTCAGCACCTCGCCTGACAAGTCAAACGCTTCAAGCCAAGCAATCAAACGCGACATGTGTGCGCCTTTTTGGTCTGCCGCCAGGGACACGTCCAGCGTCCAGTTGCCGACCGTCGATTGCACCTTGCCGCCGACCATGACGCGCAAGGGGTAGCGCAGTGACTTGACGCCAACGCGTTGAATCGGCATCGCGCGGAGATCGCGTCTGCCTTGGACATCGGGCATCGACATCAAGCCACCGACTTCAAGGCCACCTTGGCGGCGCGGCTTTGAGCCAGCGCGCTGAAGCGGGTGTTGATCGAGGCTTCGATGCCGGCCGCATCAAGCCCCTGCAGAGCCAGCAGCACAGCCGGGTCACCATGCTCGGTGAATTCATCTTTCAGGCCGAGTTGCAGCAGCGGTTTCAGCACGCCGGCTTGTTGCAAAGCTTCGCTCACAGCACTGCCCGCACCGCCCATCAGGCAACCCTCTTCTACCGTCACCAGCGCTTCATGCGTGGCCGCAACCTCCAGCAGCAAGGCCACATCCAAGGGCTTGGCCCAACGCATGTTGACGACCGTGGCACCGAGCTTTTCAGCAGCGGCCAAGGCCGGGTGCAGCAGCGTGCCGAAAGCCAAAATAGCGATGCCCGAGCCCTGCCGGCGAATCTCACCCCGGCCGAAAGGCAGCGACGCCAAACCAGCCTCTGTGGCCACGCCCGCGCCGGCACCGCGCGGGTAACGCACAGCCACCGGATGGTCTTGTTCAAAGGCCGTTGTCAGCAGCTTGCGGCACTCGTTTTCATCGGCCGGACAAGCGACGCTCATATTCGGAATGCAGCGCAAGAAAGCGATGTCATACGCCCCTGCATGGGTCGCACCGTCAGCGCCCACCAGACCCGCGCGGTCCAGCGCAAACACCACCGGCAAATTCTGCAAAGCAACGTCGTGAATCAACTGGTCGTAGCCACGCTGTAAAAACGTTGAGTAAATCGCCACCACGGGCTTGAGGCCTTCGCAGGCCATGCCGGCGGCAAAGGTCACTGCGTGTTGCTCGGCGATGCCAACGTCGTAATAGCGCTCCGGAAAGCGCTGATGAAATTCCAACATGCCCGAGCCTTCACGCATGGCCGGCGTGATGCCGACCAAGCGTTTGTCTTGCACCGCCATGTCGCACAACCAGCGGCCAAAGACCTGCGTGAAAGTCTGCTTGACAGGCGCGGTTGATTTTTGCAAACCCAGCGCCGGATCGAACTTGCCGGGGCCATGGTAAGCGACAGGATCAGCCTC
>CANCCE010000062.1 GCA_947374505.1 Comamonadaceae bacterium
CAGGGTGCTGAGGTCTGTGCGCGGCAGCAGCAGGTCTGAGGCACCCACCTGGCTGAACAGCGCGTCTTGCATCACGCGTAAAAAAACCTGCGCACTGGCGCGCTCGGCCGGGGTGTTCAGGGCCGACACGCAGAGCGGCTCTATCAGCCCCGCCATGGCACGTGGCGACAGACCGCTGCACAGCGTTGCCACCGACAAATCGGCCGGGCATTTAAATCCGTCAGTCTGCCATCGCCTAGCGAGTCGGAGCAGCGACCATTTGTCTTGCCAGGCCCAGCCGCGCGCCCCCAGAATGCCGAAGAGCGCTTGCACGGCCGCCGATACGCGCCATGCGGGGAAGCTCAGCCCATCGCCATTGGGGAACTGCAAACGCAACGGCAAGCGCAACAAGCTGGTGGAGGTGTCAACGCCCAGCGAGGTCATCAGGCGCAAGGTCTCAGCATAAGCACCGATCAAGATGTGCTGGCCGTTGTCGATTTTGAGAGGCTGACCGGCAACCGTGGTTTCAACGCGCCGGGCCCTGCCGCCGGCGATCCGTGTACTTTCAAACAGCGTGACCACGTGACCACGTTGAGTGGCCTCGACGGCTGCAGCGCAACCCGCCCAACCGGCTCCCACCACAGCGACTTTCATTCTCAAGCCATGGTGCCAAAGGCCTGGGTTTTCCAGGCCAGCCACAGCTTGCGCAGCGGCGTCAGGCTGACGCGTTGGTGCAGCACTTGGTAGCCGTCGGCTTGGATTTCGCGCAGCAAGGTGCGGTAAATACTCGCCATCATGAGGCCGGGTTTTTGGGCGCGTCGGTCTGCGGCGGGCAGCAGGGCCAGCGCCTCATCGTAGAGGGCGAGGGCGCGTTGCGTCTGGAACGCCATCAGCGCGGTGAAGCGATCGGAATATTGGCGATTCAAGATTTCATGGGCTTTGACATCGAACTGCTGCAGCTCGCTCATGGGCAGGTAAATGCGGCCGCGCAAGGCGTCTTCGCCGACATCGCGAATGATGTTGGTGAGCTGAAAGGCCAGCCCGAGCTTGTGGGCATAGGCCGTGGTGCTGGCCTGTGTTTGACCAAAGATGCGTGCCGCGACTTCGCCGACCTCACCAGCGACCAAGTGGCAATACTGCTTCAGTGCGGTGTAGTCGAGGAAGCGGTTTTGCACCAAGTCCATCTGGCAGCCTTCGATGACGGCGAGCAAGTGCCGCGCCTCAATGCCGTAGCGGGTGGCGCAGGGCATCAGGGCTTTCATGACCGGATGGGTTGGGTCGCCGGCAAAGGCTTTGGCGACCTCGGATTGCCACCAGGCAAGCTTGCTGCCGGCCACGCCGGCGTCGGTGACCTCGTCGACCACGTCATCGACTTCACGGCAAAACGCATAAAAGGCGGTGATGGCCGCGCGCCTGTCTTTGGGCAAAAAGAGAAAGGCGTAATAAAAGCTGCTGCCCGAGGCGGCGGCTTTTTGCTGGACGTACTGCTCTGGATTCATGCTGAGATTGTCGCTGCAAGCAGGCCCGGTTTGAGGCTGGATGTTGGCTACATCCAGAGGGTGCGCCAGGCCATCACCAGCGCATCGCGTTTGCCAATGACGGGTCGCTGCTGCAGCGTGGCAAAGTCCAGCTGTTCAATCCGCTCTGCTATGCGCATGCCGCCTTGTACCACCAGTCGCAACTCCCAGCCGGCCCGGCCGGGGACTTGTTTGACCAGCGGCGCGCCCTGTCGCATGAGCTGGCGGGCCCAATTAACGCTGTCGGCCACCAGGGCCCGGGTGTTGCTTGAGAGTTGAAGGCTCAGCAATGTGGCGTCGGTCACAGCGTGTTTGGCTTGCATGTCGGCGGGCAGGTAAATGCGTCCGCGCGGAATGTCTTCGCTCAGGTCTTGCCAAAAGTTGACCAGCTGCAGCGCCGTGCAGATGCAATCGCTTTGCCTCAAGGCTTCAATGTCTTGCACGCCGTAAAGGTGCAGCAACAAACGCCCGATCGGGTTGGCCGACCGGCGGCAATAGTCCAGCAACTCGGCTTGGTTGGCGTAGCGTGTTTTGACGATATCTTGCTCAAAGGCACTCAGCAGGTCGGTGAGCAGGGGTAACGGTAATTGCCACTGTTGCAGCATCGGGCCGAGTGCAGCAAAGACGCCTGACCAGCGGTTTGAGACGGCTTGGCCCTGACTGGCTGCGCTCAGGTCTGCCCGGTAGGCTGCTAATGCGGCCAGCCGTTCTGACGGGGTGGCGTTGCCTTCGTCGGCGATGTCGTCGGCGGTGCGCGCGAAGTGGTAAATCGCCGCAATCGGTGGCCGAAACCGTGCCGGGCACAGCAGCGAAGCCACTGGGAAATTTTCGTAATGCTCAACACCATTCATGGCGCGATTCTCGCTTGATAATGTGAGCGGCTTTTTTAGATCGCTAAATGATTTGACATTGACAAGTATTTCAGCCATCCCGCACAGACTTCCAGTTCGCCTTTCCTTCATGAAAAAATTGATCTTTGTCGCCGCCATGACGGCGATGTCGGCTGTCCTGAGTGGCTGCTCCAAGCCACCCTCCACCATAGAGCCAGTGCGCGCAGTCAAGGTGCTGACAGTGGGCTCGGGCACGTTCAGCGCTGAAAGTGAATTTGCCGGTGAGGTGAAGGCGCGGGTTGAGGCACGTTTGGCCTTCAGGGTGGGTGGCAAGATCATCACTCGTCAGGTTGAACTGGGCCAGCGCGTCAAGTCCGGTCAAGTGCTGGCGCAGCTGGATCCGCAAGACTACAAGCTGGCCGTCGACGCCGCTCGGTCCCAAACCGCCGCGGCCTTGACGAATAGAGATTTGGCCGCCGCAGAGTTCAAGCGCTACAAAGACTTGCGTGAGCAAAGCTTTATCAGCGCAGCAGAGCTGGAGCGGCGCGAGGCCACGCTCAAATCAGCTCAGGCCCAGCTGGAGCAGGCGCAGGCGCAGTTGACGACGCAAAATAACCAGTTGGGGTATGCCGTGTTGGTGGCCAATGTGGCTGGGGTCGTCACCGCCGTTGAGGCGGAGGTGGGACAAGTGGTTGCCGCCGGAACGCCAGTCTTTCGAATTGCCACAGATGGAGCCCGGGATGCGGTGTTTGCTGTGCCGGAAGATCGCTTGGCTGCCATGCAGATTGGTCTGAAAATGCGGATCAAGCGCTGGCCCCAAAACACCGAACTGAGCGGTGTGGTGCGTGAAGTGTCGGCCAGTGCTGACCCGGTCACGCGAACATTTCAAGTCAAAGTCGCGTTGGATGCCAACCAGACAGCGCCAGCGTTGGGCGCCACGGTGAATGTGTCTAGTGTTGCTTCTGCCGGCGCTGGTTTGCAGGGAAAACAAGTCATCAAACTGCCAACATCGGCTTTGCGTCAAGATGGGCATGGCACAGCGGTGTGGGTGTTGGACCCCTCCAACATGACACTGCGCTCACAAGCTGTGCAAATCGCAACGGCCGATGGCAACGAGGCGGTGGTGGCTTCCGGTCTGGAGCCGGGTATGCAGGTGGTCAGTGCCGGGGTGCACGTGTTGTCTGCCGGGCAGAAGGTCACTTTGTACCAGTCAACGCGCACAGCCAAGTGAGCCGGGTATGAGATCTTTTAATTTATCGCGCTGGGCGCTAGAGCATCCGGCGCTGACCCGCTATCTGATGGTGGTCTTGATGGTGTTCGGGCTGGCGTCTTATTTCCAGCTGGGGCAAGACGAAGACCCACCTTTCACCTTTCGGGCGATGGTGGTACGCAGCTACTGGCCAGGTGCCACCGCGCAGCAGATGGCCGAGCAGGTCACGGACAAGCTTGAGCGCACGCTGCAAGAAGTGCCGTATGCCGACAAGATCCGCAGCTACTCCAAGCCGGGTGAATCACAGATCATTTTTCAAATCAAAGATTCGTCCAAGGCCAGCGAGGTGGCCAGCGTTTGGTATGCCGTCCGTAAAAAAATTGGCGATATGCGTAGCACCCTGCCGCCAGGTGTGCAGGGGCCGTTTTTCAACGACGATTTTGGTGATGTGTATGGTGTTATTTACGCGCTGGAGTCTGATGGTTTCAGCTACGCTGAAGTCAAGACTGTTGCCGATGATGTGCGCCAGCAATTGCTGCGCGTACCGAATGTGGCGAAGGTCGAACTTTTCGGTGTGCAAGACGAAAAAATTTACGTCGAGATGTCGCGCAAGCAAACCCAGTTGGGCTTAGACCTGAACCAAGTACTGGCGCAGATGAACCAGCAAAATGCGGTGGAGTCTGCCGGCACGGTGCAGACACCTCTAGACGCGTTGCCGGTACGTGTGGCAGGGCAGTTTGAAGCGGTGGCGCAACTCAAGGCGATGCCGATTCGGGGCATCTCGGGTAACCAACTGCGGTTGGGGGACATTGCTGACATCCAGCGCGGGTATGTCGATCCGCCTGCCATCAAGGTCCGCCACCAAGGCAAGGAAGTGATTGCGCTCGGCGTGTCGATGACCAAGGGCGGCGACATCATCGCGCTGGGAAAATCCTTGAAGCAGTTGCAAGCCAGTCTTGACCGCAGCCTGCCCGCGGGCGTCAAGCTGGTGCAAATTCAAGACCAGCCCAAGGCGGTGATCAGTTCTGTCAATGAGTTTGTGGGTGTGCTGATTGAAGCGGTGTTGATCGTGTTGGCGGTCAGCTTCATCAGCCTGGGTCTGCACAAGCGCGCTAATGCGGCCGTTTTGCCTCTCTGGCGGCGTTACTACATCGACATGCGGCCGGGTCTGGTGGTCGGCATCACGATTCCGTTGGTGTTGGCGGTGACGTTTTTGGCCATGAACTATTGGGACATCGGGCTGCACAAAATATCGTTGGGTTCGCTCATCATCGCCCTCGGTCTGCTGGTCGATGACGCCATCATTGCCGTTGAAATGATGGTTCGAAAAATGGAAGAGGGTTACGACAAAGTACGCGCCGCCACCTTCGCTTATGAGGTCACAGCGATGCCTATGCTGACCGGCACATTGATCACGGCTGTCGGTTTCTTGCCGATCGGCCTGGCCAAATCCGTGACGGGCGAATACACCTTTGCGATTTTTGCAGTGACCGTGATCGCATTGGTGTTGAGCTGGATCGTGTCGGTTTATTTTGTGCCTTATCTCGGCACTTTGCTGCTCAAGTCGCGACCTGTGGTGGTTGGGCAAGCCGCACAGCACGAGCACTTTGACACGCCGTTCTATAACACCTTTCGCCGTGCGGTGAACTGGTGTGTTGAGCATCGCTGGCTGACGATTGGTGCCACGGTAATGACTTTTGCAATGGGCATTGTCGGTATGGGTCAGGTGCAGCAGCAATTTTTTCCGGACTCGAGTCGCCCCGAAATTCTGGTCGACATCTGGTTCCCTGAGGGCACCTCGTTTGCGGCCAATGAGTTGACGGCTAAGCGAGTTGAGCAGCGTTTGATGCAAGAGGTTGGTGTGAGCACGGTGAGCGCTTGGGTGGGCTCGGGCGTGCCGCGTTTTTACCTGCCGCTGGATCAGGTCTTTCCGCAAACCAACGTGACGCAGTTCATCGTGGTGCCGGAAGACTTGAAGCGGCGCGAGTCCTTGCGTATCAAGTTGCCGGCTTTGTTGGCCACTGAATTCCCCGAAGTGCGCGGCCGCGTCAAGCTGTTGCCAAACGGCCCGCCAGTGCCTTACCCGGTTCAGTTTCGTGTGATCGGCACGGACCCTTTGTTGCTGCGTTCCCGCGCTGATGAAGTTAAAGCGGTGATGCGCGAGAACAGCCACACACGTGGCGTCAATGACAACTGGAATGAGTCTGTCAAAGTGGTACGGCTGGAAGTTGACCAAGCCAAGGCGCGCGCGCTTGGCGTTAGCAGTCAGTCGATTGCCCAGGCCTCTCGCATGGTGTTGAGCGGCACGGCCGTCGGGCAGTTCAGGGACGGCGACAAGCTCATTGACATTGTGCTGCGCCAACCGCTGGAAGAGCGCAATGCCATCAGCGACATGGGCAACGCTTACGTGCCGACGGCCTCTGGCCAGTCTATTCCGCTGACGCAAATTGCCAAGCCTGTATTGGGCTGGGAGCCGGGTGTGATGTGGCGCGAAAATCGCGACTACGCCATCACCGTGCAGGGCGATGTGGTGGAAGGTTTGCAGGGCGCCACCGTGACGGGCGAACTGCTGCCAGCACTGAAGGTCTTGGAGAGCCAGTGGCAGAACCAAGGTTTTGGCGGCTACCGGATTGAAGTGGCTGGTGCCGTGGAAGAAAGCAGCAAGGGCTCTGCGTCAATCGCTGTTGGCATTCCGATCATGTTGTTTTTGACCTTCACTTTGTTGATGCTGCAGTTGCACAGCTTCAGCCGCGCCTTGCTGGTCTTCATCACCGGGCCAATGGGCATTGCCGGGGTGGCGGCTGCTTTGCTGCTGCTGGGCCGGCCGTTTGGTTTTGTGGCCTTGCTGGGTGTGATTGCGCTGATGGGCATGATTCAGCGCAACTCGGTCATTTTGATCGACCAGATCGAACAAGACCGCGCCCGGGGTGTGCCGGCCTGGGATGCGATTGTGGAGTCTGCCGTGCGGCGTTTGCGCCCGATCGTGCTCACCGCCGCTGCCGCGGTGCTGGCCATGATCCCGCTGTCGCGCAGTGTCTTCTGGGGCCCGATGGCGGTCGCCATTATGGGGGGCTTGATCGTCGCTACCGTGCTGACGCTGTTGGCTTTGCCGGCCATGTATGCCGCTTGCTTTCGCGTGAAACGCGAAACTCGGTTATCTGTTTAAGGGGACGGCCGGAAGCTCTCCGGTTACAGGCTAAAATAGAAAGTTAGCCGATTTAAAACGGGAATTTTCCAGCTCAATGTGCAAGTGCAATATGCAATGGCGACGGAGTTGTTGATTCCCCTTTTCAGTTTAGGCGCGGGGATGGCGAAATTGGTAGACGCACCAGGTTTAGGTCCTGACGTCCGCAAGGATGTGCCGGTTCGAGTCCGGCTCTCCGCACCACACTTTTACGGGCAGCACCGTCTTGTCTCAAGGCGCTGACTGCTCATTTTCAAGCTGATTATTAGGAGAAGACCATGGCCGTGACTGTAGAAACGCTTGAAAAGCTGGAGCGAAAAATGACGTTGACACTGCCCGTCAACAGCATTCAGTCCGAAGTCGACGTGCGATTGAAGCGCTTGGCCCGCACGGTCAAGATGGACGGTTTCCGTCCAGGCAAAGTACCCATGAATGTCGTGGCCCAGCGCTACGGTTACTCGGTTCACTACGAAGTCATGAACGACAAGGTGGGCGAGGCTTTTTCGGCTGCTGCCAATGAGGCCAAACTGCGTGTGGCCGGCCAGCCGCGTATCAGTGAAAAAGAAGGCGCGCCAGAAGGCGACTTGCTGTTTGACGCTGTGTTTGAAGTCTACCCAGATGTCAAAATTGCCGATTTGGCCGGCGCCGAAGTGGCCAAGGTCAGCGCCGAAGTCACCGATGCAGCCATCGACAAGACGCTCGATATCCTGCGCAAGCAACGCCGTACGTTTGCCCAGCGCGCAATGGATGTTGCCGCGCAAGACAATGACCGCGTGACGATTGATTTTGAAGGCAAGATCGAAGGCGAAACCTTCCCCGGTGGCAAAGCCGAAGCTTTCCAGTTCCTGGTCGGCGAAGGCCAAATGCTGAAAGAATTTGAAGACGCTGTGCGCGGTATGAAGACTGGCGAAAGCAAGACTTTCCCGCTGAGCTTCCCGGCTGATTACCATGGGAAAGACGTGGCCGGTAAACAGGCTGACTTCATGGTCACGGTCAAGAAGATCGAAGCCGCTCACTTGCCGGAAATCAACGAGGCCTTGGCCAAGTCACTTGGCATCGCTGACGAAACGGTTGAAGGCCTGCGCACTGACATCCGTAAAAACCTCGAACGCGAAGTCAAATTCCGTTTGCTGGCACGCAACAAAAATGCGGTGATGGACGCTTTGCTGGCCAACGCCGAGCTTGACTTGCCAAAGGCCAGTGTTCAGGCTGAACTCGATCGCATGATCGAAGGCGCCCGTGCTGACCTCAAGCAGCGCGGCATCAAGGATGCTGACAAAGCTCCAATCCCCGATGACATCTTCCGCCCCCAGGCTGAGAAACGCGTGCGTTTGGGTCTGGTGGTGGCCGAGCTGGTTCGCACCAACGAGCTGCAGGCCAAGCCTGAGCAGCTCAAGGCGCACATTGAAGAACTGGCTGGCAGCTACGAAAAGCCGCAAGATGTGGTGCGTTGGTACCTGAGCGACAACAGCCGCATGGCCGAGGTCGAAGCTGTGGTCATTGAAAACAATGTCACTGATTTTGTGCTGGCCAAGGCCAAAATCAACGA
Source organism: Comamonadaceae bacterium (assembly GCA_947374505.1). GTDB lineage: Bacteria > Pseudomonadota > Gammaproteobacteria > Burkholderiales > Burkholderiaceae_C > Polaromonas. The sequence goes on from CANCCE010000062.1 coordinate 8,270, forward strand.
AAAAGCCATTACCTTTGACGAGTTGATGGCCCAAAACTGACCTGAGACGCGACTCTTTGTCGAATCTGGGGCTTGTGCTTGACGGTACAAGCCCCAGATTGATTTTAGGTACAGTACAAATATCTCTGGAGAAAACACAATGGTTGCAAATTACAGCTACGGCGGTTCCTACTCGGGCGCGCAAGGTCTCGGCATGGTGCCGATGGTCATTGAGCAGTCGGGTCGTGGCGAACGCTCTTATGATATTTACTCACGACTGCTGAAAGAGCGCGTGATTTTTCTGGTCGGCCCGGTGAATGACCAGACCGCCAACTTGGTGGTGGCGCAGTTGCTGTTTTTGGAAAGCGAAAATCCAGACAAAGACATCTCGTTTTACATCAACTCACCTGGTGGTTCGGTCACCGCTGGCATGGCGATTTACGACACTATGCAGTTCATCAAACCGGATGTGTCGACGCTGTGCGTCGGCATGGCGGCCAGCATGGGCGCCTTTTTGTTGTCGGCTGGCGCCAAAGGCAAGCGGTTTTCTTTGCCGAACTCACGCGTCATGATTCACCAGCCTTCAGGCGGTGCGCAGGGTCAGGCGACTGACATTGAGATTCATGCGCGGGACATCCTGAAAACCCGCGATCAGCTGAATCGTATTCTGGCGGGTAACACCGGCCAGACAATTGAGCGGATCGAGCGCGACACGGAGCGTGACTATTTTATGTTTGCGGACGATGCTAAAGAATATGGTCTGATTGACGAAGTCATTGCCAAGCGCCCTTAAAGCACCAGCTCGTATTACGCTCTGCGGCGGCGTTTTCTGTGACGGAAAACGCCGTTTTTGTTTGGTTATCATTGGGTAACATTTCTTCAGATACAGTCCGGTGACGGATACGCGAAAAGGCAACATCAATGGCCGAGAAAAAAGGCTCTTCCAGCGAAAAAACGCTTTACTGCTCCTTCTGTGGCAAAAGCCAACACGAAGTGAAGAAGCTCATCGCAGGTCCCTCTGTATTCGTCTGTGACGAGTGCATTGACCTGTGCAATGAAATCATCCGTGATGAGTTGCCGGCAGGCACCGAGTCCGGAGATGTACGAAGCGATTTGCCGACGCCAGCAGAAATCAAGGCGACCCTCGATGGTTATGTGATCGGTCAAGAGCCAGCCAAGCGCATCTTGGCGGTGGCGGTTTACAACCACTACAAGCGGCTGCGTCACAAAGACAAAGCCAAAAAGGACGATGTTGAGCTCACCAAGAGCAACATCTTGCTGGTCGGCCCCACGGGGTCTGGCAAAACCTTGCTGGCGCAAACATTGGCGCGGACCCTCAACGTTCCGTTTGTGATGGCGGATGCCACCACCTTGACCGAAGCCGGCTACGTCGGTGAAGACGTTGAAAACATTATTCAGAAGCTGCTGCAAAGCTGCAACTATGAAGTTGAGCGGGCTCAGCAGGGCATCGTTTACATCGATGAGATCGACAAGATCACGCGCAAGTCTGACAACCCGTCGATCACCCGTGACGTGTCTGGCGAGGGCGTGCAGCAGGCGCTGCTGAAGCTGATCGAAGGCACGATGGCGTCGGTGCCGCCGCAGGGCGGCCGCAAGCATCCTAATCAGGATTTCCTGCAGGTCGACACCACCAATATTTTGTTCATTTGCGGCGGAGCTTTTTCAGGGCTTGAGAAAGTCATTGAAAGCCGAACTGAAACCTCGGGCATTGGTTTTGGCGCTTCCGTCAAAAGCAAGAAAACCCGCAGCTTGACCGAAGCCTTCAAGGACGTCGAGCCTGAAGATCTGATCAAGTTCGGCCTGATTCCTGAATTGGTCGGCCGTATGCCGGTCGTTGCTACGCTGGCCGAGCTGACAGAAGATGCTCTGGTGCAAATTTTGACCGAGCCTAAAAATGCGGTTGCAAAGCAGTTCAGTAAATTACTGTCGATGGAGGGCGTTGAGCTGGAGATTCGCCCTTCTGCGTTGAAGGCCATAGCTCGTAAAGCCTTGGCTCGCAAGACGGGCGCACGAGGCTTGCGCTCTATTTTGGAACAATCGCTGATTGACACCATGTACGAGCTGCCGAATATCAGCAATGTGGAAAAAGTGGTGGTTGACGAGTCGACCATTGATGAGAACAAGCCGCCTTTGCTGGTTTACCGGGAAGCCGCCAAAAAGGCTTGAAATATCGGCACAGCCCCCCAAGTCTTGAAGATGTGTCCTGCTGCCGGATGAGAAACCTCTCCGGCGGCTAACGTGAAAGGTTTATATGTCCGGTCAAACTTCATTGCCGTCGCTCCCGATTGATTTGCCGCTGTTGCCCTTGCGTGACGTGGTGGTTTTTCCGCACATGGTCATTCCGCTGTTTGTCGGTCGGCCAAAAAGTATCAAGGCGCTCGAGTCCGCCATGGAGTCCGAACGCCGCATCATGCTGGTGGCTCAAAAAGCCGCTGCTAAGGATGAGCCGTCAGCTGAAGACATGTTCGACGTCGGTTGCGTAGCGACCATTCTGCAGATGCTCAAACTGCCGGATGGCACGGTCAAGGTGCTGGTCGAAGGTCAGCAGCGCGCCAAGGTCAACAAGATTGAAGACGGTGAGCTCCATTTCACCAGCAATGTCACGCCGGTTGAGCCCGAAGTGGCTTTGCCTGGCGACAAGACCAGCGAAATTGAGGCCTTGCGACGTGCCGTGATGCAGCAGTTTGACCACTATGTCAAACTCAACAAAAAAATTCCGCCAGAGATTCTGACTTCCATCTCCAGCATTGATGATGCCGGGCGCTTGGCCGACACCATTGCCGCCCACTTGCCTCTCAAACTGGACGCCAAGCAGGTCATCCTCGATCTGAGCAATATCAAAGCCCGCCTCGAAAACCTCTATGAGCAGGTCGAGCGCGAGGTCGATATCCTCAACGTTGACAAGAAAATCCGTGGGCGCGTGAAGCGCCAGATGGAAAAAAATCAACGCGATTTTTACCTGAACGAACAAGTCAAGGCAATCCAGAAGGAACTTGGCGAAGGCGAAGATGGTGCCGACATTGACGAGATCGAAAAGAAGATCAAGGCAGCCAAGATGCCGCAGGAAGCCCGCAAGAAGGCTGAGAGCGAGTTGAAAAAACTCAAGCTCATGTCACCGATGTCGGCAGAAGCGACCGTGGTGCGCAGCTACATTGATGTGCTGACGGGCCTGCCTTGGAGCAAGAAAACCAAGATCAAGCATGACCTGAAAAACGCTGAAGATGTGCTGAACGAAGATCACTTTGGCTTGGAAAAAGTCAAAGACCGTATTGTTGAGTACCTCGCGGTGCAGCAACGCGTGGACAAACTGAAGGCGCCGATTTTGTGCCTCGTCGGCCCACCTGGCGTTGGCAAGACATCGCTCGGCCAATCGATTGCCAAAGCCACCGGCCGCAAATACGTGCGCATGGCGCTGGGTGGTATGCGTGATGAAGCCGAGATTCGGGGTCATCGCCGCACCTACATTGGCGCCTTGCCTGGCAAGGTGCTGCAAAGCCTGACCAAGGCCGGCACGCGCAATCCACTTTTCTTGCTCGACGAAATCGACAAGCTCGGCACCGACTTCCGCGGAGACCCTTCGAGCGCCTTGCTCGAAGTGCTCGACCCGGAGCAGAACCACACTTTCGGCGATCACTACGTTGAAGTGGACTTCGACCTGAGTGATGTGATGTTCGTCGCGACCTCCAATTCGATGAATATTCCGTCTGCCTTGCTGGATCGCATGGAAGTGATTCGCCTCTCGGGCTACACCGAAGACGAAAAAACCAGCATCGCCATGCGCTATTTGCTGCCCAAGCAATTGAAGAACAATGGCGTCAAAGAAAGCGAACTCGACATCTCTGAGCCCGCCGTGCGTGACATCGTGCGCTACTACACCCGTGAAGCGGGTGTGCGTTCGCTTGAGCGTGAACTGTCGAAAATTTGCCGTAAAACCGTCAAAGGTATTCAGCTCAAAACGATGCTGCCTAAAGTGCTGGTCACCCCAGACAATCTGAATGATTTTCTGGGTGTGCGCAAGTTCAGCTACGGCCGTGCCGAAGAGCAAAACCAGATTGGCCAAGTCGTCGGTTTGGCGTGGACCGAAGTCGGCGGCGACTTGCTGACGATTGAAGCCGCGATCATGCCGGGCAAGGGCGTGATCACGCGCACCGGCTCGCTGGGTGATGTGATGAAAGAATCGGTTGAAGCTGCCCGCACGGTGGTCCGTAGCCGCTCACGCATGCTGGGCATCCGTGACGACATGTTTGAAAAGCGTGACATTCACATTCACGTGCCGGATGGCGCCACACCCAAAGACGGCCCGAGCGCGGGTGCGGCGATGACCACGGCCTTTGTGTCTGCATTGACCGGCATCCCCGTGCGCGGTGACGTCGCCATGACGGGTGAGATCACGCTGCGCGGTGAAGTCACGGCCATCGGTGGGCTGAAGGAAAAGCTGTTGGCGGCATTGCGCGGCGGCATCAAGACCGTCTTGATCCCTGAAGAAAATGCCAAAGACTTGCAAGAAATTCCTGACAACGTCAAAAGTGGTCTGGAAATCATTCCGGTTAAATGGATTGACCAGGTTTTGGCTGTGGCGCTTGAACGCATGCCGGTGCCTTTGTCCGACGAAGAGGTGGCTTCGGCCGCTGCAGCCATCGCGGCTTCAGCCGCTGCTGTGACAGCGCAGGCCGGCGCCATCAAACACTGATTGACTCATTAGAAAGTTTTTTGTTCGGCTCTCAAAGCAGTGAAAAAACCAAGCTATAATTCGATCTGAAACGCGGGAGTAGCTCAGTTGGTAGAGCGCAA